>NZ_JBHVKW010000015.1:0-106785 GCF_042797905.1 Amycolatopsis sp. NPDC057786 | reverse complement strand
CAGAACCCGAAACGCCACTCACGACCCCGGCGACCGGAGGCGAAGGCTCCTTTCACCGCGTCAGACGCGGCGAAGGGAGCCTTCACCCCACCGCCAGCCCGCGAACAGAACTCGCAGGACGGCACTAGGCAACCTGTGCCCGGAGAGCGTTCAGTGCGCGTGGTGGCCGCCGTGACCCTCGTGCTGCGCGTGGACCTTCGCGTGCCCCAGCCCGCGCCCGATCATCCACTTGTTCACCGGCACCGTCAGCACGAACGCGACGGCCAGCGCGAACGCCAGCGCGCCCCAGAACAGCAGGCTCGCGAGCCCGGCCTCCATGGCACCCGGCACCACCAGCATGACTCCGTTGTCGACGATCTCCATGACCGCGATCGACACGGTGTCGGCCGCCAGCGCCACCTTCAGCGCGGTGCCGAACGGAAGGCCCGACTTCAGCACGCCGCGCATGGTCAGCGCGTAACCGAAGACGAAAGCGAGCGCCACCGCGAGGATGATCGTCGCCACGTTGCCGAGGCCGAGCGCCGTGCCGATCACCATGCCGAGGACCTCACCGATCGCACAGCCGGTAAGGCAGTGCAGGGTCGCCGACGCCGCCATCGACCAGCTTGCTCCATGCCTCGTCTCGTTCATGCGAACACCATACCCCCCACCCGTATAAACGGCCCAGTGACCCGCGTCTCGCGGTCGCTCACCGTCACCCCCGTAGGCCGACCCGGTAATCAGCCCAGGTCGATGAACTCACTTCCGTAACCCTTTGCGCTCATCCGGTTGACCGGGGTAACCGAAGACCCCTAGTTTCGCCGGAGGTCTCCACCGCGCGTAGACCGATCGGCTGGTTCAGGTAGTTCCGTGACTATGGGGTGGAGATGCGAGGGCCGACGAAGACGCTCGTCGTTGCCACTGTGCTCGCTTGGGGCATGGTGTTCGGGCTGACCGGCTGTGGCGGTGGTGAAGGGCCGGCGGAGACGGCGGCGAAGCCGATCCGGATCGCGTTCGTACCGAAGGTCGCGGGCATCCCCTACTTCGAGGCGATGAACACCGGCGGGCAGGCCGCGGCCAAGCAGCTCGGTGTCGAATGGACCTCGATCGGCCCGGTCACGGTGGACCCGGCTGCGCAGGTCTCGATCGTGCGCGGCCTCGTCGACCAGCAGGTGGACGTCATCGCGATCGCGCCGAACGATCCGAGAGCGATCGCCCCCGCGATCACCGAGGCGCGGGCCAAGGGCGTCCATGTGATCACTTCGGACACCGACGCGCCCGGCACCGATCGCGAACTCTTCGTCAACCAGGCGACCCCGGAGGGCATCGGCAAGGCGCTCACCGACGCCCTGATGAAGAAGATGGGGAACGCGGGCAAGTACGCGATCGTCTCCTGCGGCGAGACCGCCGAGAACCTCAACGCGTGGATCGCCGTTCAGCGCGCGTATACCGCTACGCAGTACCCCCATGCGCAGCTCGTCGAGACGGTCTACGCCGGCGAGGACAAGGACAACGCCACCGCGCTGGCCAAGGGGCTGATGGCCAAGTACCCCGACCTCACCGGCCTGGTCGGCGAATGCACGTCCTCCGCGCCAGGGGTCGCCGAGGCGGTGCGGTCGCAGCAGAAGATCGGCCGGGTCTTCACCGTCGGCGTCGGGACGCCGCAGGCGATCAAGCCGTACCTGCTGGACGGTTCCGCGTCGCTGTCGGTGCTGTGGAACGTCGAATCGCTCGGCTACCTCACCGCGTGGGCAGGCAAGCAGATCGCCGAGGGCAAACGGCTCAGCCCGTCGAACAAGGTCAACCTCGAACTCCCCGCGATCAAGTACGAGGAAGCGACGAAGACCGTACTCCTCGGCGACCCGCTGCTCATCACGCGCGAGAACGTCGACCAGTTCAAGTACTGACTCACCGGCCCCGCCGGACGGCACCCGCCGCCGCGCCGCCACCGACGATCAGCACCAGAGCGGTCAATCCCCACCGCCGCTTCTCCTTCGTACGGGCAAGCGAATCGGTCTCCGCCGCTTCCTCCTTCCGTTCCCTGGGCGCGGCGGTACGAGACGGCTTGGGCACGGAAGCGGGCGGCGGGACCGCCTGAGGCGCCGGAGCGGGCGCTGGACTCGACGACGGCGTCGGAGAAGGACTCGAACTCGGCGACGAAGGCGAACTGGGCGAAGGCGTAGACGAGGGGCTGGGGGACGGAGTCGAAGAAGGCGTCGAGGTCCGAGGGGGAGTCGGCGCGGGCGTCGGAGTCGGTTGGGGCGGCTCGGGTTTCGGCGGCTCGGGCGCGGTGAGGCAGCCCGCGGCGTCCGAACCCGCCAGCGGCGGCCCCGAACGCACCACGGTCACCTGCCCGCCGCGATCGAGGCGGTAAAGCACGCTGCGCCCGCCGATCCGGTTCGCCATGGCGTACAGGGCGCCGTCGCGGCCGAGCACGACCGAGCCGTAGACGTCGGCGGGCGGGAAACGCGCGTCTTCGGCTTCGCGGACTTTGCCGGACGCCGGATCGATGGTGATCACGGCGCCCTTTCCGCGCCAGGTGGTGGACACGCCGTAGAGCAATCCGTTGTGGTACGCGAAATCGTTGACATCGTGAGCGAGCGTGATCGGCCGCAGGAACACCGTCCTGATCACCCGCAGGTAGCGCTCCCCCGACGACAAGTCCACTGTGTACAGTGTGCCGTTCCTGAGCAGGTACCAGGAGTTCCCGCCGATCGCGCCGGCGGTCACCCCGGCGACGGGGCTCCACACCGGCAGCCGGTTCCCGGCACGGGTGATCGGCCCGAGGTCCTGGGTCTTCCCGTCACGGTCGATCGTCACCGCGTGCGCGCCCCGGCCGAGTCCTTCCGCGACACCGAATACCAGGTTCCGCGTCGCGGAGTAGCCGAGCGCGTTGAGCCGGTAGCCCGGCTCGGTCACACGTGAAGTGGTGCCCGATCCGGCGTCGAGCCAGCGCAGCTTCGACTTCCCGTGCGAGCCGGTCTCCGCCTGCACCACCAGGCAGGGCTCGGCGGCGCGCGCGGCCATCGGGGCCAGCAAGGCCGATGCCCCCACCAGGCCGGCGACGGCCACCGTCGCCGCCGTCCGCGTCACCCGGTCCACAGTGCGCACCGGTTCAGGCGATCCTCGCCAGGGCGGAGGTGAACGCGTCCGGCGGGATCCGCACCCCACCGCCGAACGGGTTCTGGAGCTGGTAGATCGCGAACAGCAGCAACGTGACCGTGCCAGCCAGGGTGGACACGATCACCAGGTGCGCGGCCAGCCGGGTACCGCCGAACAGGTTGGGCAACAGCGCCGAGACGAGGCTGCCGAGAATGAGCGCGAACCAGACGACGCCGCCGACCCGGCCGCCGACGACCGCGTTGAGCCGGTCCTGCCGGGCTTCGTAGACCTGCCAGAGCTGGGTGGACGCCTCGGCCTTGCGCTCACGGACCCAGTCGTCGTCGGAGGGGGCCTTGTCCACCGCCTTGCGCAGGTTGTCGAGCTGCGTCCAGCCGAGATCGGGGAGGCTCGTCTGTCCCCCGGCCATCAGCGGCCACTCCTTCCTTTCGACCGTGGTGATGTACTCCGCGCTCAGCCTCCGCACTTCGTCCTTGACCTCGGTCCCCAGCGAATCGGCGGCCCAGACGGCGGCGACCAGGCTGTCCGCCTCGTGGTACGAGCCCTCGCGCGCCGCGCTCGCGGAGTCGAAGAGCGAGATGAGGATGAACGCGACCAGGACGGCGTGCAGCCCGCCGACGATGGTGAACACCTGGCCGGCGGCGTCGTTGTTGTCGGGCCGTCCCTCGTCCCAGCCGAACCTGCGGACGAGGTAGCCGACGAGGCCCGCGAGGGCCGCCGCGCCGACGACCCAGGCGATGCCGGTCAGGTAAATACCCATTCGCGTCCTTCCGACGGAGACTGCTGAAGCTAGTTCACCCTTACACAAGCGAAAAGACCGGTTGAATCAATTCATACCAGTGGCGGAAGAGCCCTAGCTGATCATCACCGGCTCGGCCGAATTTCTCAGCACTCGAAACAATTTCCGACACACGCCGGAAAGGCGCGTCACCGGTCGGAGAGTATGGCTTCACGACCGAGTGAGCAGCCACCACGAGACGTCACCGACCTCGCCGTAGACCGACATTTCAAGCAGCTCCGAGGCTCGAACGGCCGCCTCCAGCTCACGCGTCCGGGGCAGTCGGGCAAACAGGTGAACCTCTCCGTAGACCCGATCGAGTTGTTTGTCCGGGCATTACCCCTTGCTATGTTGACTTTGCCACTACCCCACTCCAATGGGTATCCACGAATTGCGAAGAACAGCAGTTCACCGGGTCGACAGGAAAGGGAGTCCGTTGACGACCATCGAGACCCGTACCGGAGCCCGGCCTGCCGGTGAAGTGCTGACCTGGAGCCGGATTCTGCTCGACCCGGCCCTGCGCGAGGCCGTCGACGGCCTGCCCGAATCGATGCGGCTGATCGCCGGCTACCACTTCGGCTGGTGGGACGAACACGGACGTCCGTCCACTTCGGACAGCGGGAAGGCCTTGCGGCCCGCGCTGGCGCTGCTGTCGGCACAGGCGGTCGGCGGGCACGCCGAGATCGCCGTCCCGGTGGGTGTCGCGGTGGAGCTGGTGCACAACTTCTCACTGCTGCACGACGACGTGATGGATTCCGACACCACCCGGCGGCACCGCCCGACGGCCTGGACCGTTTTCGGCACCGGCGCGGCGATCCTCGCCGGGGACGCCCTGCTGTGCCGGGCCTTCGAGGTGCTGGCCCCGTTCGGGCAGACGGCGCTGCGAGTGCTCAGCACCGCCGTGATCGACCTGCTGGAGGGCCAGAGCGCCGATCTGAAGTTCGAGGAACGCGGTGACGTCGACACCGCCGAATGCGTACGGATGGCCGAAGGGAAGACCGGCGCGTTGCTCGGGGCGTCGTGCACGCTCGGGGCGCTGGCCGGGGAAGGGAGGCAGGATCAGATCGACCGGCTGACCGAGTACGGGAGGGCACTCGGGCTGGCGTTCCAGCACATCGACGATCTGCTCGGGATCTGGGGAGATCCGGCGGTGACCGGCAAACCGGTCCACTCGGATCTGTCCAACCGGAAGAAGTCCCTGCCGGTGGTGGCCGCGCTCCACTCGGGGACGAACGCCGGGCGAGAACTGGATGCCTTGTACCGCAAGGAAAACCTCGACGCCGCGGAATTGCCCCACGCGGCCGAGCTGGTGGAACGGGCGGGCGGCCGGGCTTGGAGTCAGGAGCAGGCCGACGCGCTCCTGACCGGCGCGCTGCACCATCTCGCCGTCTCGAACCCGGTGCCCCGCCCAGGCGCCGAGCTCGCGGCCCTCGCGAAACTGGTGGTACGGCGACGGTATTGAAGGCGGGCGCGGTAAGGCAGGGGTGGGTGGGATGAGCCCACCCCTGTCCCTCTGGTCAGCGGCCGGGGCGGGTCAGCCCCCGGTCGCCCGCGCCGCGGCTGAGGACGACTTCGTCGGTGGCCTTGAGCGCTTCCGCGCCGGCGTTCCCGCCCTGCCCCGCGGTCAGGTCGAGCAGGCGGATGGGCGGGCCGAGCTGGACCAGCGTCGGGACGTATTCGGCCTTGTCGACCTTCCAGCGTTCGCCGTCGCGCACGAACCGGAACCGCGCGGCCGCGCCCTGTTCGGTCGAACCCTTCGGCTCCGAATGGCGGGCGACGCTGTTGCCGAGGCCGTAGGCGACCCACTTGCCGTTGATCTGTTCGAAGGGCTGCACGACATGCGCGTGATGGCCGATGATCAGGTCGATCGAGTCGTCGCCGAGGAGTTTCTTCGCCAGTGAGCGCTGTTCGGCGGTCGGGTCGTGCTGGTATTCGGTGCCCCAGTGCAGGCTCGCCAGGACGACCTGCGCGCCCGCCTTCCGCGCGGCCTTGGCCTCGGCGATCACGTCTTCGGCGTCGATCTGGTTGACCAGCCACGGTTTGCCGGCGGGCACCTTGATCCCGTTGAACCCGTACGAGTAGGAGAGCTGGGCGACCTTGACGCCGTTGACGTCGACGATCAGCGGCTTCTTCGCCTCTTCGGCCGAACGCGCCGAACCGGTGTGCTTGATCCCGGCCTCGTCGAGTTCGTCGAGGGTCCTGGTCGCGCCGTCCACGCCCTGGTCGATCGTGTGGTTGGACGCCGTCGAGCAGTTGTCGTACCCGGTGTCCTTGAGCGCGCCGGCGAGCTCGGGCGGCGCGCTGAACGACGGGTAGCCGCTGTACGGCCCGCCCTTCGGCGCGAGCGGGGTCTCGAGATGGCAGATGCCGAGGTCGGCGCCGGAGATCAGCGGTTTGATCCCGGCCAGCAGGGGCCGGTAGTCGATCTTGCCGCCGCCGTCCGCCTTCGCCTGCTCGGTCAGCGCGGGGTGGATCAGCACGTCGCCGGTCGCGACCACGGTGAACGACCCGTCCGGCGCCCGGCTCGCCACCGGCGCCTCGGACGGGGCGGGCGGCTGAGGCTGTTCCGGAGCGCTGCTACACCCCGCGAGGAGGAGGGCGGCGCCGAGGAGGGCGGTGGTCTGGCGGGCACGCGAGCTGAACATCTGTTCCCTCGATCGGGTGAAGGTCCCTCCATCCTGCCTTACGGCCGGTCACTGGACAGCGTCACGCCTGATCGCGGAGTATCGCTGCCATGTCCGCGCACTCCCGGTGGGGCCTGATCGGTTTCGTCGTCGTCGCGTTCTGGGTCACCGCCGCGTGCGGTTCGTCGCCCGACCGGACGACGGCGGACGACACCGCCGGGGCGATCGCGAAGGCGATGACCGACGGCGCCAATCGCGCGCTTCTGGCCTTGACCTGCCCACGCACGCCGGACAAGCCCGCCGCTCCGGACGAGCTGGTCTCCGGCGAAACGCCGGTCGCCGTCGGCAGTGTCGACCAGAAGGGGCAGGCCGCCATGGCGGTCCTGAACGACCAGCGGAACGAGAAACGCGCGTACGGCGTGCTGCTGATCGAAGGCGACGACGGGAACTGGTGCATCTTCGGCTTCCGCAACTGCCCGCGCGACGTGAAGGTGACCAGCGCGAACTTCGTGACGGTCTGCCGCGGCTGACTCGGGACGATCCGTTGTGATCGAACGCCGCACTCACGTGATCAGAGACGTAACTCGCGTGCTCAGAGGCCGCACACCGTGATCGCCCTCCAATCACGCGAGTTCGCTCTTCGATCACGCGAGTTACGCGTTCGAGCACACGTCCCTCAAGCCAGGCAGTCGCCGGGCTCTCCCCGGCGCAGCGCCGGGTCCTCCTGCGGGAAGGTCCGCGCCACCCCCGGCCCGCTGGTGCGCGTCTCGAACCGGACGGTCACCCGTCCGTGGCCCGCGCCCTGCACCCACCCGGTTCCGTACGACTCGTGCACGACGTCGTCCCCTGGCCGCCAGCTCGACGACACCACCGGCGCCGGCGCCGGGGCGCGCTCGACCACGGGCGTCTCGGCGGCCGGGACCGACAGGGTGAACAGTGGATCCTGATGCGGCACCGAAAGCCCGGAGAACGCCACCCCGGCCAGGCGCACCCCGCCGAACTCGGTCGGATCGATCAGCAGCCGTTCCGCCATCGCCGCGAGCTGGTCGAACTCGTCGGTGGGCGAGGCCATCGTCTCCGACCGCGTCACGGTGCTGAAATCGGTGTGCCGCAGCTTCACCACCACCGTCCGCGCGACCCGTTCGGCGTTGACGAGGCGCCGGTGCGCGTGCACGGCGAGGTCGCGGACCTCGCGGCGCAGGCTCACCAAGTCGATCAGGTCACGGTCGAACGTCGTCTCCGCGCTGACCTGCTTGAGCTCCGCGCGGTCGGACACCGGCCGGTCGTCGACACCGGTGGCCAGCCGCCGCAGGTCACGCCCGACCACACTGCCCAAAGTGGACACCGCGTCGGCGTCGGAGAGCGCGGTCAGCTGGCCGAGCGTCCGGACTCCGATCGCCCGCAGTTTCCCTTCCGCCACCGGCCCGATCCCCCACAGCACCCTGGTCGGCAGCGGCGCGAGGAAGTCGCGTTCGGTGCCCTGGTCGACGACGAGCAGCCCGTCCGGTTTCGCCAGATCCGACGCGACCTTCGCGACCTGCTTTCCCGACGCCGCCCCGATCGACGCCACCAGGCCGATTTCCGACCGGATGTGCTCCCGCAGGCGCGTACCGAACTCCCGCACCTCGTCCGAGGAGGCACCGGCCAGTGAAGGCGGTTCCGCGAAGGCCTCGTCGAGGGAGATCCGTTCCAGCACGGGCGCGTACTTCGCGACGAGGTCGAACACCTGGGTGCTCAGCAATTCGTACAGTTTGAACCGCGGCGGCAGGATGACCCCGCTGGGCGGCAGCAGCCGACGGGCCTGCGACATCGGCATCGCCGATTTGATCCCGTGTTCGCGTGCCTGGTAGCTCGCCCCGGCGACCACGCCGCGCGGCCCCGCCCCGCCGACCAGCACCGGGCGGTGCGCGAGAGTCGGCCGGGTCAGCTGTTCACAGGATGCGTAGAACGCGTCCATGTCGAGGTGGATGACCCACCGGTCATGCCCGCCCATCGCCTGGCACCTCGAGAAGACGATGCAGGGCCTTCGTGTACTCCTCGAACGCGGCCCGGCCACGGGTGGTCAGCTCGACCAGTGTCACCGGCGTGCGGTGCTCGAACGCCTTCGTGATCTCGACGTAGCCGGCGTCCTCGAGTTTGCGCAGATGCGTCGACAGGTTGCCCGGTGTCATGTCCAGCAGTTGCTGCAGCCTCGGGAAAGTGATGCGGTCCCCCGGCCCCAGGCTCGACAGCGCCACGGTGACCCGCAGCCGCGCCTGCGCGTGGATCACCGGGTCGAGCTGGGGCAGCCCGTCTTCGCTCATCGCGCTCGCACCAGGAAGACCAGCGACGCCACCAGGAAGCCACCGCCACCCGCGAGGCTCAGCACGAGGAAGTTGTGCGGTCCCCCCGCCAGCACGCTCGCCGCGCCGCACGCGATGATCCACACGCCGAGGCCGTACTGCAGTCTGCTCTGCCACAGCATGCCGCCGGCGAGGTACATCAGGCCGGTCAGCATGAGCGAGGTCCCGGACCACAGCAACGGGATCAGGTCGGTGTCGAGGCCGAGGCGGATCAGCGCGGTGTTCACCACGGCCAGCCCGCCGAACGCGATCATCCAGCTCCACCCGTACATCGCCCCGACGAGCCGGGACGGCCCGCGCACCCCGCGGCCGGTCCGGATGCCGTAGATCGCGGAATACACCATGGCACCGGCGAAACCGGCGACGGTGATCGCCCCGGCGGCCCACAGCGGCATCAGCGCGGTCGGCGGGGCGGAGAGGTAGATCAGCCCGAAACCGAACAGCCACACCAGTCCCCAGACGGCGAGCAGCACCGCCGGATTCGGGCCGATCTCGCGCCGGGTCTTCTCCGCCTGCGTGGCGATGAGCGCGAGCGACTCCTCGGGCGTCATCGGCCGCTCGTCGCCGTCCCGTTCATCCTCCACCACTTCGGAAAACTAACACGCGTTCACAGTCTCGCCGTGTCGAGCCGGAACCTCGCCATCACCACGAGCGCGGGGATCACGAGCCAGGCCGCGAGCACCCCCACGGCGGTCAGCGTGCCCGGACCGCCGAGCACCGGCGCGCGGCCGATCTCGCCGAGCCAGTATGTCGGCATGAGCTGCCCGGCGGTGTTCATCCAGCCGGGCAGGACCTGCAGCGGGATCCACAATCCGCCGAACATGCCCAGCGGCAGCATCAGCGCGCCGGTCACCGCCTGGACGGTGTCGCCCTTGCCGAACAGGCCGATCATCAGGCCCAGCACGGCGAAGGGCAGCGTCCCGAGCCAGAGCGTGCCGAAGATCGTCAGCCACTGGCCGGTTTCGAGGCGGATACCGCGGATCATCCCGGCCGCGAAGATCACCAGCAGGACGGGCAACGCGACGAACAATCCCGCCGACACCTTGACCATCAGATAACCCGGCGCCCGCATCGGCGTCAGCCGCAGGGTGCGTTGCCAGCCGTCGGTGCGCTCGGTGGCGACGCGGGTGCCGGTGAACAGCGCGGCGGTCATGGCGCCGTACGCGGCCATGTTCACCATGGTCACCGTCGCGGTCGAGATCCCAGGAGCGATGTCGCGGGCGCCGAAGATCCCGCCGAACAACAGGAACATCGCCAGTGGCATACCGATGGTGAACAACGCGAACTGCGGGCTGCGGACGATGCGCTTGATCTCCAGCGCCAGGTAGTTGAGGTTCATCGCAACGCTCCTTCAGCCACGTCCGTGGTCAGCGCGACGAAGGCTTCTTCCAGTCCCACGGCGGTGATTTCGATGTTCGAGGCGAGCGGGAACTCGCGCAGCAGGCCGCGGATGGCGGCGTCGGAATCGGCACAGCTCAGCTCGGCGTGCCCGGCGCGCAGCATCGCGCGCGACACCCCGGGCAACGTGGCGAGCGTGGCTTCGGTGGCATTCGGGACGACGGCACGCAGCACGCGTCCGGCGACCGCGGCCCGCACCTCGCCGACCGGACCGTCCGCGACCACCCGGCCGTGCCGCATCAGCACGACACGGTCCGCGTAGTCCTCGGCTTCGGCGAGGTAGTGCGTTGCGAAGAGGACCGTGCGGCCCGTGTCGGTGTACTCGCGCATCGACGCCCAAAACCGGCGCCGTCCGTCGACGTCCATGGCGGCGGTCGGCTCGTCGAGCACGAGCAGGCCCGGATCGCCGACCAGCGCGAGCGCGAACCGCACTCGCTGCTGCTCGCCGCCGGACAGCTTCCCGCAGCGGCGATTCGCGTATTCGGTGACGCCGGCGCGTTCGAGCACCTCACCGACCGGCAGCGCGTTCCGGTGCAGCGAGGCGAACAGGCCGACGAGTTCGGTGACCGTCGCGTCCCTCAGCAGCGTCCCGTTCTGCGCCATCGCGCCGACCATCCCCCGGTCCATCGCCTCGGCCGCGCTGAGCCCGGCGACCCGGACCTGACCGGCGTCCGGCCTGCTCAGACCCAGCAGCATGTCGATGGTGGTCGATTTGCCCGCGCCGTTCGGCCCGAGCAGCGCCACCACCTCCCCCGGTGCGGCCCGCACGCTGACGTCGTCGACGGCCAGGACGTCGCCGAAGCGCTTGACCAGCCCCTGGAGGCTGAACGCGTCCGCCATGACTTTCCCCCTTCGAGCACTCTGAAACACAAAGCTCACATCCACTTTGTAACACAAAGTCCCCTGCCGTGGAAACCCGGAGTCGGATGGCTTGCGCTCGTCGAAGACCTGCTTCACCGCGGCCTGGGTCTTGCCGAGGTGATAGACGCCGTCATGCGAAGCGACCCAGCCGAACCAGATGTCGAGGTTGACGTCGAACGCCACATCCTGGTTCAGATTGGCCTCGTACCAGACGGTGCGAGGGTCCACAGTGGAATCGAGGACCATCCGGCGGACGTGCCGTGGGAACAACGTCCCGTAGACCTGGCCGAGGTAAGTGCCGTAGGAGTACGCCGAGCGACTTGCGGATACTTTCCATGTCCTTGACCGTGTCGGTCGTCTTGATGTTCTCCAGCAGCGCGCGGCTGTTCTTCTCCGCGCACGCGTCGGCGCAGGACTTCGAACACTGCAACCAGGTCTGCTCCAGCTGCCGCGTCGTCGGCACGTAGTTCGGCCGGTTGTAGTCCATGTAGTTCGGGACGCAGGAGAGCGCGGGCTTGCTGGAGCCGACGCCGCGCGGGTCGAAACGACCCAGTCGTAAGCGTCGCCGGCGTGGTTCGGCACGCGCGTCCCGCGGGGTCGCGAGCAGCAGCCCGGAGCCGCCGGGGTTGGTGAGCATGACGCCCTGGTACCGCGCGTCGGGCGTCTTGTGCTTGACGCGGCTGAGCACGAGCTGGATCTTCTCGCCGCACGGCCGCGAATAGTCCAGTGGGACGGGCAGGTAGCCGCATTCGGCACCGGCCTTGATCAAGGTCTCGTCGGTACAGGCGCCCCGGTCGATCGTCTCGGCGGGCCGCGTCTCTTCCGCCGCGACGTCGGGCGCGGTCACCGCGCCCGGCGTATCCACGTCCATGACGTGCGGAAGCCTTCCGGCGAAGGTCCTACCAACGGCGGGTCCCGATCGCGGCGAACCGGGCAACCCGTTAATCCCTTGGGCGGTCTCGCGGGGTCCGTTAGGCTGTCGATCATGATCTACTTCATCCGCATGCGCACCGCCTGAGACGGCGTGACCGCAGGGCCTCCCGCGATCGGGAGGCCCCCTTTCTGCGCGCCGTCTGACGTTCGTTCACGAATTCAGACAGGACATCATGCAGAACAAGCACATCGCCATGATCGGCAGCACCGCGCCGAGTCACATCTATCCGTCGCTGGCGATCATCCGTGAGCTGGTCGCTCGCGGGCACCGGGTCACCTACGCCGTGGGCGAGCCGCTCACCGGGTTGATCGAGCCGACCGGGGCCGAGGTCGTCGCGCACCCGTCGATCCTCCCGCTCGGCGACCAGGCGGCGTGGCCGGAGGATCCGGCGTCGCAGATGCGGGTCTTCCTCGACGAGGGCATCCAGGCGATGCCGGTGCTCACCGATTTCTACGACGAGAACCGCCCGGACCTGCTGCTCTACGACATCGGAGGGCTCCCGGCTCCGCTGCTGGCCAGGCGTTACGGCGTTCCGGCGGTACAGCTTTCGCCGACCTATGTCGCCTGGGAAGGCTACGAGGAGGACATGGGCGAGATGCTGACCGCGATCCGGACCTCACCGTCCGGAAAGGACTATTTCGCCACGTTCACCCGATGGCTGAACGAGAACGGCATCGAGGCCGACGCCTGGGACTGGATCTCCCATCCACCCCAGGTGCTCGCGCTGCTGCCGAAGGCGATGCAGCCGAACGTCGAACGGGTGCCGTCCACGGTCCGGTTCGTCGGCCCGGCGCTGGACCCGGAACGCCTCGCCGACCGGAGCTGGGCCCCGCCGCCGAGCGGCAGGAAGGTCCTGCTGATGTCGCTCGGCACGGCGTTCACCGACCAGCTCGACCTGTTCCGCGCTTGTGTGGACGGGTTCCGTGATTCGGACTGGCACGTGGTCATCTCGATCGGTCAGACCGATCCGGCCGCGCTCGGGCCGCTGCCGGGGCACATCGAGGTCCACCCGTTCGTGCCGCAACTCGCGGTGCTGGAGGCCGCGTCGGCGTTCATCACGCACGCCGGCATGGGCGGCAGCACGGAATCGCTGTGGTACGGCGTGCCGACCGTCGCGATCCCGCTGGCCACCGACGGTTTCGGCAACGCCGCGAAACTGGCGGAACTCGGCGTCGGTGAGCAGCTTCCGGCCGACGAGGTGACGGCCTCGACGTTGCGGGCCGCCGTCGAGCGGGTCGCCGGATCGCCTTCGGTGGCGGCGCGGCTCGCCGAGGTGCGGGCCGAGACGCGCGGGAACGGCGGCATCGACAAGGCCGCCGACGCCGTGGAGTCCTTCCTCGCCTAGCCCCCGAACGCTATGAAAGGTCCTTTCCTTGCAAAATTTGCAAGGAAAGGACCTTTCATAGCACGCGCGAGAGCCTCAGGTGCCCCGGATCTCGTTCAGGTAGTTGTAGATCGTGTACCGCGTGACGTCGAGTTCCCCGGCGAGGTGGTCCACGGAGTCCTTGATGAGGAAGAACCCCGCCTCGTCCAGTTCACGGACGACGGCCGCCTTGTGCCGCTTCTTCATCAGGTCCACCGGGATCCCGGCCTTCGCCACGGCGCGCCCGACCAGGAACCGCTGCAGGCTGTCGACGTCCGGCGGGAACGTCTCGGGTTCGTGCCCGTCGGCCTTCGGCGCGCCGTCGGACAGCCGGTTGACGCACAGGCAGCCGATCGCGACCCCGTCGACGTCCCGCAGGAACAGCGTCGACGAGCGGATCGCCCGGCCGTCGGGGCCGTGGGTCTCGTAATTCGTCAGGTCCTGCGTTGTCCCGCGACGGACCAGGCCCAGCAGCAGATCCGTCATCGGCCCGCCGACCGTCCGGCCGGTGAGGTCACCCGCGATGGCGACGATCGAGTCGGGCAGCCTGCTCAGGTCGTGCAGCAGGACTTCGTTGCCCGGCCCCAGCATCGCCGCGAGCGCGTGCACCGCCGGGACGAGCGCGGTGAGCAGATCCCCCGAAGCCGCCGATGCGACGACAGGCGCCTCTAGAACGCGAGCCGGCTTCTTCAGCCGTTCCAACGCCGAACGCACCTGTTCCGCCGCACTCGCCGGAGTCGACGCGTGCGGCGACAGCCGGACGTGTTCGGGTCGCACGGTCGCGGCGATCCCGGCGCTCGCCAGCGCGGAACCCACCTGTTCGGCCGCGTGCCCCGGCAGGGTGAAGGCGAGGATCCCCGCCCGCCGGTCGACGGCCGAAACTACTTCCCCGCCAACGGATTTCACGGCCTCTTCGAGTTCGTCGACCCGTTCGGCGATCCGTCCGGCGATGGCTCCGACGCCCGCTTCCTCGACCAGCTCCAGCGCGGCCGCGAACGCACCCGACGTGATCGGGCTCAGATTGGAGATCGACCACGAGGCCGCGGTGTCGTCGGCCGGATGGATCTCGTCGTCGAACAGTCCCGGATCGCGGGCGCCGGTCCAGCCGGACAGGATCGGCTCCATCCGCTCCAGCGCGCGGTCGGACAGCACGGCGAAACCGGTGCCCCAGCCCGCCCGCAGCCACTTCTGCCCGCCGACGACGAGCACGTCCGCGACCTCCCACGGCGCCTCGGTCACCCCGAAGCCCTGGATCCCGTCGACCACGAGCAGCCGGTCCCCCACCGCCTCCCGGATCGCCGCCAGATCGGCGCGGTACCCGGTGCGGAAGTCGACCGCGCTCACGCTGACCAGCGACGTCTCCGGCGTCAGCGCCGCCTTGACCGCGTCCGCGGTGACGTTCCCCAGCGGCAGCCGCCGCACGGTCAGCCGTCCCGCCTGTTCGGCGCGCGCCCACGGGTAGGTGTTTGCCGGGAACTCCGCCGCCGACACCAGTGCCTCGCCGCCTGGCGCGTTGAACGCCGCCTGGAACAACCCGAGACTGGTGTGCGGCAACAGCACCGTGTGGTCGGTGTCGCTGCCGGAAAGCCGCGCGGCGGCGGCCTTGGCCCTGATCTCCTGCCGCATCAGGTCGTCCACAGTGGACGGACCGGCCTTGGTCGAGGCGTCCAGCAGGCTCGCCGTCGTGTCGAGCACGGCGTGCGACGGCGGGCCGAACCGCGCGAAGTCGAGGTACCCGGCCGGCTCGTCGAACTGCAGCAGGTACCGAGGGGAGATCCGCGTCATGCGAGGACCCGTGCCAGGAACTGCCGGGTCCGCTCGTGCTTCGGAGCGCTCAGGATCTCCCCCGGCGGCCCGGTCTCGACGACCATGCCGTCGGCCATGAACACCACCTCGTCCGCGGCCTCGGCCGCGAACCCCATCTCGTGCGTCACCACGACCATCGTCATCCCCTCCGCGGCCAACGTACCCATCACCGCCAGCACCTCGCCCACGAGCTCCGGGTCGAGCGCCGACGTCGGCTCGTCGAACAGCATCAGCTTCGGTTTCATCGCCAGCGACCGGGCGATCGCGACCCGCTGCTGCTGCCCGCCCGACAGCTGCGCCGGATAGGCGTCGGCCCGGTGCGCGAGGCCGACCCTGTCGAGCAGTTCGAGCGCCTGCTCTTTGGCCTCGTCCATGGGGACACCGAGCACTCGCACCGGCCCTTCGACGACGTTCTGCAGCGCCGTCCGGTGGCCGAACAGGTTGAACCGCTGGAACACCATGCCGATGTCGCGCCGCTGCCGGGCGACCTCGCGTTCCTTCAGCTCGTACAGTTTTCCGTTGCGCAGCCGGAAACCGATCGGCTCGCCGTCGACCCAGACCTGGCCGGCGTCGATCGTCTCCAGATGGTTGACACAGCGCAGAAAGGTGCTCTTGCCCGCGCCCGACGGGCCGAGCAGGCAGACCACCTGTCCTTTGTGGACTTCGAGGTCGATTCCGCCGAGCACCTCGGTGTGGCCGTAGCTCTTGCGGACGCCGACGGCTTTGAGCAGCGGCTCAGACACGTTCACTCCTCACCAGCGGCGCGGTGCGCAAAGCCTTGGCAGCACGGGAGAACGCGTTCTTCGACCGGTCTTCGGAGTCGAAGGCGCGCTCCAGATAGTGCTGGCCGACCCCGGCGACGGTCACCACGACCATGTACCAGACGGCGGCGGCCAGCAGCGTCTCCATCACCAGCAGGTTGTTGGACGAGATGTTGTTGGCGGCGTGGATCAGCTCGGTCACGCCGATCACCGACGCCATCGACGTCCCCTTGAGCATATTGATGAAGTCGTTGCCGGTCGGCGGGATGATCACCCGCATCGCCTGCGGCAGCACCACGCGGCGCAGCGTCGCGCCCGGCGACATCCCGATCGACTTCGCCGCCTCGGTCTGTCCACTGTCGACACTGTTCAACCCGGCGCGGACGATCTCCGCCATGTACGCGCTTTCGTTGAGCGCCAAGCCCAGCAGCGCGGCGGTGAACGCGGTGATCAGCACGTTGGTCTGCTCGTGCAGCAGGTAGCCGCCGAACGGCAGCGGAATCGAGATGACCTCGAAGACCAGCGCCAGGTTGTACCAGATCAGGATCTGCAGCAGCACGGGAAGCCCGCGGAACAACCAGATGTAGCCCGCCGCGAACCAGCGCGCCACCGGATTCGCCGAGCGGCGCATCAGGGCGATCACGATCCCGATGACGATCGCCGACCCCTGCGCGATCACCGCGAGCAGCACGGTGTTGAGCAGGCCGACCGCCATCACCCGATACCACAGGAACTCCGGGACGGAATCCCACTGGATCTGCGCGTTCGCGAGCGCGATCCCGAGCAGGACCAGCAGCGCGAGGATGACGACGGCGCTGACCCAGCGGCCCCAGTGCCTCAACCGGACGATCGGCAGTGGCTCAGCTTCCGCCATTGAGCTTCGCCTCCTTGACCGCGCCTTGCTCGACGCCCCACGCCTGGAGGATCTTGCCGTAGCCGCCATCGGCGATCAGCGACTGCAACGCCTTCTGGATCGACTCCGCGAGCGGCTTGTTCTCCTTGTTGACGCCGATGCCGTACGGCCCGCCGTTGATCGGCTCGCCGGGGACGACCTCGAAGAACTTGCCCTCGCCCGCGGTCCGCGAGATGTACACCGCGCTGGGCAGGTCGTTGAGGATGGCGGCGACCCGGCCGGTGCGGAGCTGGTTCTGGTTCTGGGTGTCGGAATCGGTCGCGGTCACGGTCAGCGCGGGTTTGCCCGCCTGTGCGCACTTGCCGTTCTGCTCTTCGGCGAACTTCTGGTGGCTCGTCCCCTGCACGACCGCGACGTTCTTGCCGCACAACGTGTCCGCGCCGGAGATCTGGTCGGGGTTGCCCTTGCGGACCATGATCGTGATACCGGAGGAGAAGTAGTCGACGAAGTCGATCTGCGCCTGGCGGGTCTTGGTGTCGTTCATCGCGGCCATCGTGAGGTCGACGCGGCCGGACTGGAGGCTGGTGATCAGCGAACCGAACGCCATGTCCTGGTGGTGCACGGTGACGCCCAGCTTCTTGCCGATGGCCTTGGCCAGGTCGACCTCGTAGCCGATCGGGGTCTTGCCGTCGGCGGCGTAGAAGTTGTTGGGCGCGGACTGCAGATTCGAGGCCAGGTGCAGCATCCCGGCCTGTGCGTACTTCGCGGGCAGGGTGCCGGCGACGGCGGCGTCCTTCTGGACCGACTCGATCAGCGCGGTCGTGTCCGGGATGGCGGCGGGCGCGCCGGGGGCGGCGGGCTCCTGGCCACCGGCACCGTCGGGCCCGCCTCCGCAGGCCGCGGTGACGAGCGCGACCACGCCGGTGAGCACGGCCAGGCGCCAGGTTCGGGTCAGGGTGAGCGGCGTCGACGGCATGACGGACCTCCACGGGGGCTTCAGGTGGTCGCCGACGCTACAACTGGCTGTTGAAGAGGTCAACAACCAGTTGAAATTCTGTCCGGTGGATGTCCGTTTCGCACGTGAAGGTCGAGTTCCCTCGGCTGAGCCGAGGGGAGGGAGCCTTCACGCGCGCTCGCTGCAACTGCTGATGCAGGTGAGGCCAAGGCAGTGAAGGCCTCCTTCCCTACCCTCAAGGTAGGCAAGGAGGCCTTCACGGACCCTGGATCAACCGCAGCCGGAATCCACAGAGGTACCTAAGTCACGTCAGACCGCGACGTAGTTCCCCGACAGGATGATCAGAACCTGCACGGTGATGCCGGTGCCGTAGTAGTCCCTGGCGTTCGGCGACCAGGTGGTGATCGACGTCCACAACTTGTCGAGCCAGGCCTGGCTGCCGGGGTCGTTCATCGCCGCGATGGCGAACGACGCGGTGAAGCAGGGATGCTGCCCCGACTCGCCCGGCAGCTTGGAGCCGGACAACGTGTAACCGGTGGTGATCTTGGCCGGGTTGCCGCCGGTGTTCTGCTGGATCCAGGTGTTCATCTTCCGCACCTGCCCCTGCGCCGGGCTGCCCGAGACGGTGATCCCGTCGACACCGAGCCGCCACGGGTCACGGCAGGCGTTGTAGCCGTAGTGCGGGTCGTGGTCCTCGAGGAATCCGTCCGGAGCGGGCTTGGGAGTGGAGTTGGTGTTGACGACGAAGTCCGGAATCAGGCCGGTCTTCGGCGCGTACTGCTGCTGCAGCTGCGTGACCGCCTTCTCCTGCCGGGTCCGGACCTGACCCCAGAAGGAGTCGCCGGTCGCCTTCTCGAACGCGCGAAGGTGCCCTGGCATCCAGTCCGAGGAACGCGAGCTGTTGATGTACTTGCCGCTGTCGGCCCAGTCCGCCAGCCGCATGAACTTGGTGTCGGGGTTGACCTCGCTGCGCTTGATCGCCTTGATGACGCGCAGCGCCTCGGCCTTGTAGTTGACCGAACCCCCACTGCCCCACACCTTGTCGGCGAGGAGCAGGCCGTACGCGATCTCAAGGTCGCCGTCGGTCGCCGCGTCGCTGCCGTTGACGCTCTGGCAGCTCTCGTTCTGCTCGGCGGCGTGCAGATCCTTGTCGATCACGGACGGGTGTGCCTTCACGAACTTCAGGATGCCGTCGAACACCGTGCGCGCCTGCGGGTCCTTTCCCGCCATCATCGCCGCGATGGTCATGCCGTAGCCCTGACCCTCGGCCACGAAGGCGTGGTCGGCGTCCGGCGCCTTGACCGCGTAAGTGCCCGCTCCGCACCTGGTGGTCAGGAAGTTCTTCTTCCAGTAGTCGTAGTACTTGGCGAGCGCCGCGTCCTGCGCCGACTGGGCGACGGACGGGCGCAGAACGCCTGGCAGGTAAGGGGTCCCCTGCGTGGTCACCGCGGTGGCGGGGGTGGTCGTGGCGACCAGCCCGGCGGTCAGCGCGGCCGCGGCCAGCACTGTCCGAACGGTCTTTCTCATCGGCTCCTCCGGAAACGTCGTTGATGGCGGCGGCGCGTTTCGAGAGTGACAGCCGGGTCGGGCAAAAACAAGAGAGTTAAGAAAGTTTCCTTACTATTACCTCAAAGGACGCCTTCGTGACGCGTACTTTAGCGTTGGCGGCATGACGATCGACCTGAGCACGCGCGGCGAGCCTTTCCGGGACTTCTGGACCGAACGGCATCTCGCCACCCTGACCACGGTTCGCCCCGATGGGACCCCGCACGTCGTCGCGGTGGGGGTCACGGTGGATTTCGAGACCGGGATCGCCAGGGTGATCACGTTCCGCTCGTCCAAGAAGGCCCGGCTGATCAAGGAAGCGGGCGAACAGGGCATTCCGGTCGCCGCCTGCCAGATCGACGGACCTCGGTGGTCCACTTTGGAGGGACGAGCCGTGTTGCGCGAAGACCCGGATTCGGTGCGCGACGCCGAGAATCGCTACGCCGCGCGCTACCGGCAGCCCAAGCCGAACCCGGAACGCGTGGTCGTCGAGATCACCGTGACCCGGGTGCTCGGCAACGCCTGAAGGGGCTGAAGGGGACTTTCCCCTCGTCTCACGCGGTGAAGGGCGCTTTCACCGCATCGCATGCGGGGAAAGCGTCCTTCAGCCCCCGAGCACCAGCCGGGTGTATTCGTCGAGGATCTCGCCGAGGTCGGTGAAGCCGCCCGCCGAGGCCACCTGCTGATACCCGACCAGCATCGCCAGCCCGAGCGAGGTCACGACCTCGGCGCGGCGCCGGTCGGGGATCAGTTCGGCCACCACCTTCCCGACCGTCTTCACCCGAGCGTCATCGACGCGTTTCTGTGCCACGCGAACGGTTTCGTCGTTCGCCGCCCAGGCACGGATGGCCGCCTCCGCCCGATGCCGGAGGCCTCGCGTCAGGCTCATCAACGCGGCGAAATCCGCCTCGGGGCCGCCCGAACCGAAGTCCAGCTCCCGCAGGATCCGCACCTGCCGCTGCGCCCAGAACTCGAGCAGCGCGCCGACGAAACCGGGCCAGCCGCCGAAATGGTGGTAGAAGGATCCGCTGGTGACTCCGAGGCGTTTGCCGAGCGTGCCGACATTGAGCCCCGCGAACCCGGACTCGGCGAGGATGTCCAGCGCCGCGTCGAAGTACTTCTCGCGGCTGACGATCGACGGCATCAGACGGCCCGTTCCCGCCCTTCCCAGTACGGGCGCCGCAAGGTGCGCTTGAGGATCTTGCCGGTCGCGTTGCGGGGCAACGCTTCCACGATCTCGACCGTACGCGGGCATTTGTAGTGCGCCAGGCGTTCCCGGCTGTACTCGACGAGTTCGTCGGCGTCGACCCGCCGCCCGGGCGCGGGCGCGACGACCGCCTTGATCTGCTCTCCCCAGCGCTCGTCGGGAATCCCGATGACGGCGACCTCCCCGACCGCGGGATGTTCGGCGAGGACCCGTTCCACTTCGGGCGAGTAGACGTTCTCGCCACCGGTGATGATCATGTCCTTGACGCGGTCCTCGATGAAGACGAAGCCGCCGTCGTCGACCCGGCCGACGTCGCCGCTGCGGACCCAGCCGTCGACGATCGTCTCCGCGGTCGCCTCGGGTTTGCCCAGATAGCCCGCCATCGCCTGGTCGGTGCGGAACCACAGCTCACCCGGCGTCCCCGGTTCGACGTCTTCCAGGGTCGCCGGGTCGACGACGCGCATCCGGACCGCCGGCAGCACCGTGCCCGCCGACGCCAGCCGCTCCGGCCGGGCCGGGTCGCGGTGCGCCTCCGGATCGAGCGCCGTCACCACGCCCGACAGTTCGGTCATGCCGTAGACCTGCACGAACCTGGTGTCCGGCCAGGCCGCGAGCGACTTCCGCAGCAACGGGAGCGGCATCGGCGACGCACCGTAACCCAGGTACTTCAACCGCGAGAACGCGGCGACGGCCTGCTCCCCCGCCTGCATGATCCCGGCGACCACGGCCGGCACCAGGAACGCGTGCGTGACGCCCTCGGCCAGCGCGCCCAGCAGGGACTTGCCGTCGGGTTCACGGGTCATCGTCGTCGGCTGCCCATAATGGAAACCGATGATGGCGTAACAACTCCCGCCCACGTGGAACAGCGGCATCGCGACCAGGTTGCGATCGCCGTCTCCCATCGGGAACTGGGCACCGGCGTTTCGGCTGTGCGCCAGCAGGTTCCGGTGGGTCAGCACCGCACCCTTGGGGAAGCCGGTGGTACCGCTGGTGTAGATGATCAACGCGCCGTCGTGTTCACCGACCTCGGGAGACAGCCCCGCGGGCTCCGCCCCGGCCAGGAAGTCCTCGTACTGGTCGTCCTCTCCGCCGACGACGATCACCCGCTCGACCGACGGCAGCCGATCACGCAGCACCTCGACGGCGGCCAGTGATTCCGGACCGGCGAAGACGATCCGCGCGCCACTGTCGCCGAGCACGTACGCCAGTTCCTCCGGGGCGAGGCGCCAGTTGACGACCGCGTTCGCCGCCCCGAGCGAGGACGCACCGAAGGTCACCTCCAGACAGGCCGGCGTGTTCTTGTCGACGAAGGCGACCCTGTCGCCCCTGCCGACCCCGGCGGCCGCGAGCGCACCGGCGACCCGCCTCGCCCGCTCGTCGAGTTCGGCCCAGGTGAGCCTCCGTCCCTGGAACGAGAGGGCTTCACGCTCGGGGATCGTCTTCGCCCAATACGCGAAAAGCTCACCGAGAAGCCGTACATCCGGACGCGCGTCGTCGGGCATGCCGGACCCCTTTCGCCTGGTCAGAGCCGCCATAGAGAGGTCTATGGTGACTCGGGGACCGGCAGGCGTCAAGCCACGAACAGGCTGAGCAGCCCTTCGACCGAGCGCACGATCACCCGGGCGGCCGCGCGTTCGGCGTGCGCGGCGTCGGCCCGTTCCGCCTCCTGCCGCCACCGGACGAGCGCGCTTTCCGCTCCCGCGTGGATCTCGGCCGGACCCGCGTCCGGTTCGAGACCGAGCCGCTCGGTGGGCGCGAGTCCCTGCGCGCCGAGCAACCGGACGGCCTCCTCGGCGACCTCTCCGGTCAACGCCGTGCGGCCGCCGCGGATACCGGCGATGAGCCGGAGCTCCCGGAAGTCGTGCGCCGCCGCGGCGAAACGCTCCACGCGCGCGGCGAGCCGGTCGCCGTGCGGAAGGGGTTCCGCGGCGAGAAGGCCTTCCAGCCGCACCACCGCCGTGCGCGCCTTCAACGCCTCGGCCCGCGCGACGAAGCACCCCGCGAGCGTGTCCCTCAGGTCGCCGAGACCGCTGCGGTGCACGAGTTCCGCCGAGAGTTTCAGCCTGTTCTCGCAGCCGGTGCGGATCAGGGTGATCGCCAGCCGGACCCCGTAGAGCCCGAACCGCGACACGAGGTGCTTCCTCGATTCCGGCGGGACCCCCACCGGGAACGGATCGTCCACAAAGGAATCGACGGAGAGGAGATACCGCTCCAGTTCCGGCCGGGAGACCGACGCCAGCGCGCGCAGCACCTCGAATTCGTCATCCCGCAGCGCTCTCCCCGCGTAGCCCAGTTGCCCGGCGACCGCGATGACTCCCTGGAATCCCGCGCAATCCGGGTTCTCGCGCCAAGCCCGCCGTGCCAGCTGTTTCGCGGTGAGCAAGGCGTCGATCCGGCCCGCGCCGACCTCGTCCGCCCTGCCGAGCACCAGTACGGAGTTCACCGCCGTCTGCCGCGCGAACGCCGAACCGCCCACCGGCCGGGTGCCCGCGAGTTCGTCGGGTTCGAGATGGCGCACCAGCCGCACCGTCGCGTCGACGTGTTCGGCGGGAGCCGGAGTGTCGAACAGCTCGATTTCGCGCAAGGCCCGCGTCGGCCATTCCGCGAGCGCGGAGACCAAAGTGGACTTTCCGGTACCCGGTGTGCCGGTGAAGCCGACCCGCAGCGGTTCTTCCAGTCGCTCCAGGCATTCCAGCAGCATCGACACCGCGTGCGGGCGATCCCGGTAGTGCGCCGCGGCTTCGTTCAGGAGTTCCCGGACGTCGGCGGTCACGCCGAAAGCTCCCGGCGCGGCGTGGCGCCGGTGCCGAGCGCCCCCGCCTTCCGGTGCAGGGCGGCGAGGCGGTCGATCTCCTTCTTGACCCGCTGGGTGCGCCGGTCCCGTTCGGCGGATCCGGCGATGATCAATTCCCGTTGCCGCGTCAGCTCTTCCGACAGCTGGTCGGACACCGCGGCGAAATGGTCGCGCAGGCGCCGCTGCACCTGACGGACCTCGTCCTTGATCTCCTTGCTGAACCGGATGAACACGTCGTCGACGTGACGCTGCGCGGCGGCCTTCGCCAGCGCCTGACGTCGCTGCAGCCGCGTCCCGCCCTCGTCGCGCACGCTTTTGGTCGCGAACGCGACACCGGCGCCGAGCGACACCGGGTTGATCAGCGGCAGCCCGGCGAGGCTGGTGACCAGGCCGAACATCAGCACGCCGCCGTAGGAACCGCGCAATCCGGTGAAGAGTTTCTGCCCGATCTTGAACCGCTCGATCTTGGGCGCGCCGACCTCGGGGATCGAGTCCACTCCGGACCCGGTCAGCGGCAGTTCCGGCGCCTGTCCGTAGTGCGGCCCGAAGGTCGAGGCGACCGCTTGCGCGATCCACTCCGACCGGTCGGACACCCAGTTGTAGTTCGTCTCGACGGCCTCGGCGAGATTTTCTTCCAGCCAGGTCTGGAAATCCGGCCAGATCTGCACGGGATCGCCTTCGTCGAAGGTGCGGTCGATATGCCGCACGATCATCCGCGTCCGCTCACGCAGGTCGTATTCGGCGTCGGAGATCAGGTCGGTGATCTCGTCCGACAACATGTTCTGCCAGCGGACGTTCTGCCGTCGCAGTTCCTCGGCGCGCCGTTGCGCCTGGTGCAGCAGCGTGACCTGGTCGACCCCGTTGTCCTGCGAGACCGCGTTGAGCCGTGTCTGCAGTGTCTCGACCAGTTCGACCGCCGCCGCGCGCACGCTCACCGCGGCGGCGAGGGCGCGGGTGCGTTCGATCGGGCGCGCGGCCTGCTCTCCCACCCAGTTCAGCAGTTCCGGGAAACCGGACCGTCCGTTGAGGACGGCGTCACCGGCCTTCGCGGCGGCCTGGCGCACCGTCGCGGAAACCGGGAAGACGTCGGCGACGACACCGGTCTCCGACAGCGCGGCGCGATTGCGGGCGGCGAGTTCCCGCCAGTCCGGGCTCACGTCGATCTTGGTCAGTGCCAGCACCAGCGCCGGGCACCAGGTGCGGATATGCCTTGCCAGCGCGAGTTCCGCGGGCTGGAGTTCCTGCGTCGCGTCGGAGACGAGGATCACCGCGTGCGCGTCGGCGAGGACGTCGAGGGTGGCGGCGGTGCGCGGCGATCGGGGATCCCCTATCGCCGGGGTGTCCACCAGCACCAGTCCCGTGCCGAGCAGTTCGCGCGGCAGGCCGACTTCGACCCGGCGCAGGGAACCGGGCGGCCGGACTTCGAGTTCCTTGGCCAGGTCACCGACCGGCACACTTTCCCTGGCGTGCCCGACCAGGGTCGCGGCGGGATCGGCGGCGTACCCGATCTCCGTGGGAACGGCGGGTGTACTCGCGTCCCCGACCGCGCAGACCGGCGCGTTCAACAGCGCGTTGAGCAGGTAGCCCTTGCCCTGCTTGGGAAAACCGACCACCGCGATCCGGGTGCCCGGCGCTCGCTCGTCTCGTCTGCGCCGGAGGCGTTCGGCCAGGTCGGCGCGACCGTGGGCGGCACAGGCGTCCAAGGTCTCGTTGAGCACGTCGAGCCAGGCGGGGGCTGTCACGGGGATGCAGTGTTCCCTTAACCAAGCGCGGAATCAATGTGGCATAGGCCAACAACGCCGTGCGGGCCCCGCGACCTGGTGCGGTCGCGGGGCCCTGACACACAGAGCTGAAAAATGTTCGTATCAGCCGATGTGGATGTCGTTGTTCGACGCGATGTCGCCGGTGCCGATGTTGACGTCGCCGATGGTGCCGATGGTGCCGGTGACGTCGGAAACCGTGTCGTGGACCTCGGTGACGCCCGCGTGGTTCGCGACGTTGGCGACGTCGTTGGCCACGTTGCCCGCGACCTCGCCGGTCACGTCGCCGTGGTTGTTGGCGACGTCACCGTAGTTGTTCGCGACGTCGTGCACCTTGGTGGTGACGTCCGCGACGTCGACGTGACCGATGGTGCTGGTCAGGTCGCCCACCTCGGAGAGGAAGTTCGGGGCGTCGCCCGCGCCACCGTCGGTACGCGGCAGGTCACCGGCCAGGTCGCCGACGGCCGGGACCGAGTCGACGGCCGGAACCTGGACGGCGTCCACGGCCGGGACCTCGGGGACCAGGCCGGTCGCGGTGTCGACGGCGCCGTTGGCGATGTCGCCGGCCTGGCCGACGGGCGCGGCGTCGAGGCCACGAGAAAGGTCGTCGGTCAGCGCGAAGCTGCCGACGGTGTTCTGCGCGAGGGCGGTCACGCCGGCGGCGGCGTTCGACACGTCGGTCACGTCGGAGACGGCCGGGACGGCGGGCAGACCCGGGACGTCGACCGGCAGGTCGCCGACGGCGGGCACGGCCGGGACGGCGGGCAGGCCCAGCTCCGGCAGGCCCGGCACGGCCGGGACACCCGGGAGACCGGCCTCGGGCAGACCCGGGAGGGCGTCGGCACCGGGGACGGCGACCGGCAGGCCGGCGGTCAGCGCGGTGAGCTGGTCGATCGCGCCCTGGACGCCGTCGGCGCACTCGCCGTCGGTGGAGTTCGCGACGCCGCCGAAGCCCGCCAGGTTGTCGGCGGTGGCCGCGGTGTTCCCGGTGAGGCTGGTGGCGGTGTCGACCGGCACGAAGTCGAGCACCAGCGGGACGACCTCGTGCACGTCGGCGGCGTTGATGTCACCGAGGCCGGCGTCGGCCAGCACCTGCTGCGGGTCGTTGGCGAACGCCGCACGGGCCGCGGTGTCGTTCAGCAGGTTCAGCGTGAAGTCGTGCAGGGTCTGGACGGAACCCATGAAAGAACTCTCCTGGAGGTCTAGGTCGGTGGGGCTCGCACAGCGGCCGGAGGGCACGGCTGAGCGCAGGTCACCGAAGTTAGTGAGCCGGCGCCATCGGGCACATCGGGGATCACTCCGGGTCGTCGCTCAGTCAGCCAATAGGGGATCGGTATGACATCGTTAGGGCGTTAGGGGCTTAACCGAGACGCACTCGGTTGGGTTTAATGCCAACCCTCACCCGGATGGGTCAAGCCGTTCAGGTGAGTGGCCCTATTTGGTCCTTAGGGGCTGGTCAAGCGAAGGAGGATGCTCGTTGCCCTACGTCCTCGGCATCGATATCGCCTCGACCCGCACCACCGCCGCCACCTGCGTGGACACCGGCGACGGCTGGGGCGTGCCCGAGCCGTCGTGGCTCGGCGCGCGCGGCCCGGCGGCGGCGTCCGCGGTGTTCCTCGACGACGACGGCTACCTGCTCACCGGGGACGCCGCGGTCGAGGCGGGCCGGTCCGCGCCCGCCCGCCTTCTCACCGGGTTCCACGAACGGGTCGGCGACGACGTCCCCGTGATCGTCGGCGGCGAGCGGTTCCCGCCCGAATCCCTCAGCGCGGTCCTCGTGGACGCCGCGGTGGACCAGGCTGCCGAACGCTTCGGCGAGAAACCGCGCCACATCGTGCTCACGCACCCCGTCGGCTGGGGTTCGTTCCGCCGGGACCTGCTGCGCCGGGCACTGGCCGAGGCAGGATTCCCCCGTGCCGCGCTGGTGGCGGCGCCGGTCGCCGCGCTGCACGCGTACCTCGCCCCGCACGGCGACGTCACCGCCGGTGTCTGCGAATTCGGCCCGGACGGCGCGGTGGTCACGATCGCCGCCGCCGGGGTCAACGGCTGGCAGCCGGTCAAAACGGTGGAAGGCGTCGAGCCAGGTGAGGCCGTCGGCAAGGTCTTCGAACTCGCGCACGGCACCGGGATCCCGCCGCAGGCGCTGGCAGGCATCGTGCTCTGCGGCGAGGCCCCGCCGGTTCCCGGCCGGACACCGTGCCCCCTCTTCGCGTCGAGTGACCCGGTGCTAACGGTGGCGACCGGGGCGGCCAACATCGCCGCGCGACGTGACATTCCTCAACCCGGCGGTGCCGGAACGAACGCCGTCGCGACCATCGAAACCACCCTGCTCCCCCGGGTCGACATGCCCGAAGAGCTCATCGAGCGACCCGAACGGCCGCCGGTGGACATCACCCCCTTCCCCTTGCCAGAACGCACCGGGGCGGCGAAACTGCTCAGCCGGCGCAAGCCTCTCGTCGCCGGGGCCGCGGTCGTGGTCCTGGCCGCGTCCACCCTGCTGCTCACCCTGACCACTCGAGAAGCCACCGCGGACAAGGGTCCCGAAGCCCCTCCCACCACTTCGAGCTCGTGCGCGCCGCCCACCCCAGGTGCCACGCCGTCCACCCCCGAAGGTCGCTGTTGAACGCACTGCTCGACAAGCCCGGCATCATCCATCCGGGTGCCCGGCGCCTGCTCGACGAGGTGACCACCGCTCCGGAACTCCCGGTGCGGGTCACCGTCGTCGCCCCCGGCGGGCACGGCAAGACCCATCTGCTCGGCCAGCTCGGACGTCACTACGCGGACGCGGGTGTCGAAGCGCTGCTGGTCGACGACGCCGATCAGCTCGACGACGACGAGATCGCGAAGATCAAGGCACAGGCCGAAGAAACCACGGCGCCCGTGGTGCTGGCGTTCCGGCCGGCGGCGCGGACGACGACCCTGCGCGTCCTCGCCGACTCCTTCGGCAGGTCGGTGACGTTGGGCGCGTTCGGTGTCGACGACGTCCGGCGGCTCGTCGAGCACGCCGGCGGAGACGCGGCCACGGCGCAAGACGTCCACGCCAGGACCGGCGGTGTCCCGGGATTCGTGCTCCGCGCGGTCACCGGCAGGCTCGCGGATTTCCGCGGTGAGCTGGAGCAGCTGGACGACGACGTGCACCGCTACCTGATCGCGGCGGAGGCGGGCGCGGGCCGGAATCTCGATCTGCTGGCGGCGTTGCTGAACCGCGATCGCGAAGGCTTGCCCGAGATCTTCGACAGTGCCAGGGCGACCGGTCTGCTCGGCGAGGACGACGTCCTGCTGCCGATCGCCGCCGAAGCCATCCGGACCTGGGGTTCGCCGGGGCGGCGGCTGACGGTGTTGCAGCGGTTGGTGGAACTCCAGCTGCGGGACGGGCTTCCGGTGCTGGAGCTCGCTCGTTCCCTGCTGGGCACGGGAAGTTCGGGCGCGAGCGCGGCGGCGGCCTTCGAGGCGGCCGCCCGTGAGGCGATGTCCGACGACACGAAACTCGCGGCGCGGTTCTACGAAGCCGCGTCCGAGGCCGGTGGGCGCGGCGCGGCGCTCACCGTCGGCTGGGCGCACGCCGCGGCGCTGGCCGGGGACCTCGACACCGCGCTCCGGCTCGGCGACGGCATGCTCGGCAGCACGTCGGACACCGACGCCAGGGCAGCGGGCGCCGAAGTGGCGGCGACCGTGCTGGCGCATCGCGGCGAACTCGCGCACAGCGCCGAGCTGTACCAATGGTCCGGCCGGGCGGGCTCGAAGGCGTTCGCCGCGATCGCGTTGCTCGGCACCGGAAAACTCGAAGCCGCCCGAGGCGTGCTGGAGACTCCGGAAGTCCCGACCCTGTTCGCGGGCGCCGCTTCGCGGATGGCGCGGGCGATCACCGGCTCGGTGTCCGGCTGCGGCGCGGAGACGTTGTCGGCCCTGCTGGGCGCGGCCTCGATGCTGGAATCGGCGGGCGCGCCGGCTCCGCTCCCGGACAGCCCGGCGGCCCTCGCGGCGTTGGTGGGCCTGCATTCCGGCGAACTCGCGCTGGCCGAGTCGGTGCTGAGACGCGCGGTGGACGGGCGGATCGGCGGCGACCTGCTCGCGAAACGGCACCGGCTGCTGCTCGGCTGGGTCGCGATGACCGCGGGCGACCTCAAGACGGCCGCCGAAGCCCTGATGCCGCCGGACGGTCTCGAAGCGCGCGACGAACTCTTCGCCGCCACCCTGCAGTTGGGGCTGGCACGGCGAGCGAGCGATCTTCCCGGCCTGCAACGGTCCTGGGACCGGGCGTACCAGGCGTCGATGCGCCAACAGCCGGACCTGTATTCGCTGCTGCCACTGGGGGAACTCGCGATCGCGGCCGCTCGGGGCGGCGCGAGCGCCAAACTGGCAGGCCAGCTGGAACGAGCGCACTCCGTGCTCGACGCGCTCGGCAACCCTCCACTGTGGACGGCCACCCTGCGCTGGCACGAACTCCACGCCGCCATCACCGTCGAAGATCACGCGTCGGCGGGCGAACATCTGGCCGCGCTCAACGACTTCGCGTCCTGCGGCCGCTATCCGGCCGCACTCGCCGCCGCCGCGACCGGCTGGCTCGCCGTCCTGACCGGAACCGTCGATCCCGAGGCGATCACCGCGTCCTCTTCGGAACTGCACGAACTCGGGCTCTGCTGGGACGCTTCCCGGCTGGCCGGGCAGGCGGCGATCCGGACGTCGGACCGGAAGGCGATGGTCCAGCTGCTCGAAGCGGCGCGGCAGTTCCAAGGGCGGGCGCCGGAACCCACCTCGGCCACCGGGCTGAACGCGCTGAGCGAACGGGAACTGGAGGTCGCGCGGCTGGTCGTCGACGGGCTGACGTACAAGCAGGCCGGCAGCAAACTGTTCATCTCAGGGAAGACCGTGGAGCACCACATGGCGCGGATCCGCGGGAAACTCGGCGCCGGGGACCGGCGTGAACTGCTGGCCATGCTGCGGGAGTTGCTTCCCGCGAGCGAGGGCTGACGCGAGCGAGGGCTACCTCGTGGCGAGGTAATCGTCCTCGGCGGTGTAGTTGAGCATCGGGGCGAAGTACTCGTGGTCGAACGCGGGCGGTAGCCGATCGGTGGAGGCCAGCCAATCCAGCTCGGCGATCACGGTGGTGGCGTAGTCTCCGACCGGCCGGTAGCCCAATCGTCCGGCCGCGGTCATGTCCAGCCGGATACCCGGGAGGCGGTCCCAGGGGTGCCGTCCGAGTCCGGCAGGGGCGTGGTCATCGAGGAGTACTTCCTCCCAGCGATGGCCGAGGTGTTTCGCGACGGTTCTCGAGATGGCCAGTGCGTCGGGTGCGTCCGGGTCGGCGCAGTTGAGAACACGCCTGCCGGGGTTTTCCGCGACGGTTTCGATCAACGCGGCGACGTTCACGGCCGCACTCGGGTGGTCGACGCCGCGACCACCTCGGGACAGGAGAAGGACTTCGCGCCGGTCGGCCACGCGTTTGACGAACACCCATTCGCCAGGCTTGACCGACCCCTCACCATGGACTTTGGACGGCCGAAGCACGGTGACCGGGTATCCGCTGTCGAGCAGGACACGTTCCGCGGCCACCTTGCCGGCGCCGTAGCCGTCGCGAGTGCGGTAGTCGATATCCCCGCGTGGGGCCATGGTGGGCTGCGACTCGCGGATCGGGCCGTCGAAGGACGGCGCGACGGCCGAGTTCACATGGTTGCCCACCGCGTCGACGTACACGGCCTTGCTGGAGATCATCACCGTGGACCCCACATCGTCCAGCAGCGGCAGCAGTTCACGGGCGTGTGCGGCGGTGAAGCACAGACAGTCGACCACGAGATCCGCTCCCGCGCCGATCGCCGGTGCCCGGTCCGCGGCGACGAACCGGGCACCGGCGATCGCCATGTCCTCGGGCATGCGCGAGGAATCCCGGCCGACAACGGTCACATCCCAACCGACGGCCAGCAACCGGCGCGCCGTGGCGCGACCGATCAGCCCGGTACCACCGAGAACGACCGCGCGCGACATCGATCAACGATAACGCCCTTCGTCCGCTGAGGGTTGGTAGACAGGGCAGGTGAACGCCTTCTACCACCTGTGCTTCGTCGTTCGAGACATCGAGCAGGCGACCGAGGACCTCACCCGCACTCTCGGCGTGACCTGGAGTCCGGTCCGTGCGGGCACCCTCGGGGATTGGGACTACGACATCGTGTTCTCGGCCGACGGGCCACCGTTCTTCGAGGTGATCCGAGGTCCCGCCGGCAGTCCGTGGGACGCAACCGGCGGTTCCCGCTTCGACCACATCGGCTACTGGTCCAAGGACGTCATGACGGACAAACAGCGCCTGGCGGATCGAGGCGCGCCGATCGAGTTCGACTCCTGCCCTTACGGTCGTTCCTTTACCTACCACCGGCTCGACAGCATCGGGGCAAGAATCGAGTTGGTCGATCTCGCGGTCCAGCCGGGCTTCCGCGACGTCTGGGCCCAGGACGTGGCGACGATGCCGCCACTCGACTTCGACGATCCGGCCGCCGGGCCGTGACCGATTTCCGGCGGACGTGGAGACGCACTACCGACGTCTGGCAGCACAACGGCATCGGCCGCTGGAGACCGAAGCCGCTTTCCGGCGAGCGTCGCGTGGTATCGGGCGGGCGCCGACAAGTGAAGCATTCCGGGCAGGCAGGTGAGTGCGTTTCAGATGCAGCCACATCCGTGCCGGCCGGCGGTGAAGACCATCCGGCCGTCAGCGACCGTCATGGTGCTTCCGTCGAAGCTCCACCGCTGCAGCTTGTCGTCTTCGCCAAGCCAGATGAGTTCTCCGCCGGCGTCGACGTACGGTGCCAGTGCTCGCCAGAGATGTACGTCGTCCCCCGCGGCGCGCGTTCCGCCGATCAATTCGACGCCGTAGACCTCGCCGTCGGGTTCCGTCATCGCCTCGTATCGGAAGGCTCGCACCATCTCGGTCAAGGACCGCGCCGACCGGATCTCGGCGGGATCGGTGAACGCCCAGTGTGGTCGCCTGCCGAAGGTCCCGTCCGGATAGTCGACCCGCGACCACCCGCTCTTGAGGTCGTCGCGCTGGTTCAGCGCGCGTATCGCATTCAGCGCGGGGCTTGTCCGGGCAGCGGGGATGACCACCTCCCCCTTGGTGAGTCTGACGTCGTAGCCCACTCACCCATTCTGCCCCGGCGGTGTGCATGGTGGACGGTGGCGCATCCGCACAGGGGGCGCCGAAGTGGCCGGGAGCGGGACACGCCCCCGGCCACCGATCCGCTACTCGGGCAGCGTGTCGGTCCACTCGGCGGTGATCTTGACGCCGGCGGGGTTGGCCACCTTGCTCACCGCTCCGTCCCTGGTGACGAAGACCGACGTCCCGTTCACCCGTCCGGTCTCCGGATCGACGACGAGCCGCTCACCCGTGGGCAGCGACAGGCCCTGCCCGCCCGGCACCGCGCCGAGGTTCTCGACACCTGGATAGCCGGCGATCGCACGGAAGGCCGTGGCCCGGACCTCCGGCGTGGCAGGCAGGGTGGACACCAGCGAGATCAACGACTGGAAACCGGCTTGTTCCCGATCGCTCGCGGTGAACTTGCCCGCGCTCGTCCTGGCGTCACTGCGCTCGAGGGCCTCGGCGATCCAGGCCTTCAACGCGGCCGGGTCCGTCGGCAGGCCACGCAACTGCTCGAGGGTCAGATCGACGGCGACCAGCGAAAACGGGGTGGCGGTAAGCGCCCCGACCGGCATGACCTTGCCGCCCGTCTTCGCTCCCCGCATCCACGACTGACCGTCCGGCTTGATCCAGTACTCATACGCGCTCGAAGCGGCAGCGCCGTCCGCCTCGGCCACCTTCACGTGCCAGTAGCTGCCGGATCCCTCGGGGGAACGCTCGGCGGCGGTGGCGGCCGCGAGCAGGATCTCCTGCCCACTGACCGTTTGCACCGGCGGACCGTCGACCGATGCGGCGGGCATGACCGCGATCGCCACGGCGGCAGCGGCGGCCGCCGCGAGTCCGGCTCCCGCGATCCGCCATCCGGTCCGCCGCTGGGAGGTCCGGCCACCGCGAATCCGGTTCTGGAGCCGGTGCCGGCTGCGGTCGACCACGTCCTGGGACGGCTCGTCGACGGCCAGCGCGGAGCGCAGTGTCTGCAAGTCATTCATCGAGTGCCTCCGGGGTGAGGATGAAGTTGAGCTTCTTGCGTGCACGGTTGAGCCGGGAACCGACCGTGCCGGAGGAAATCCCGAGCGCCGCGGCCACTTCCTCGTATCCGAGCTGGCCGAGCGCCACGAGCAACAGCACGTCCCGTTCCCCGGCGGACAGCCGCGACAGCGCGTTCGCGAGCTGAGGAAGCAGTCGCCGTGCGGCCACCGACGCGACCACCCTGCTCTCATGCCCCTCGACCGCCGATGCGACCTTCACCCGTGCCAGCGCCCGATAGTGGCGAGCCTCCCTGCGGCGGTGCCTTGCCACCAGATTCGTGGCGATGCCGAACAGCCAGACCCGCACCTCACCGCGTTCGGCGTCGAACGTGCCACGCCGGTCGAACGCGACGAGGAACGTCTCCGCGGCGATGTCCTCCGCCGTCTGCGCGTCCAGCCGCCCGGCCACATACCGGTAGATGGCCGCGAAGTAGCGATCGTGCACTTCGGTGAACAGTTCCGGGTCCTGCGGCAGCCGGGCGGCAAGGTCGGCGTCGGTCACCTGCTCGCCCGTTCCCGCTGTCATGTGTCCGCCTCTGACATGTGGGTCCTTCCCGTCGACGGATCAGCTTTCACCACCACTTCGCCGTCGGCCGGTTTCTTCTTCCCATATGCCGCCCGCTGACCCCGGCACGGACGCGGCGACGCGTCCGATCGCACCATGGCTTGCGCGGATCAGGTGCGCTCAGAGGCGGCGACCGGTGGCCGCCTCCCACCATTCGGCGTGCCAGGCCTGTTGTTCGGCGACAGTCACGATCCGCTCGAGTTCGGCATCGGCCAGCGTATCGACGAGGCCGGCTTCCGAAGTCCCGTGGCCGGTCCGCATGACGTAGATCCGCAGACCGCCGCCCATATCCCTGGACATCCCGCTCGGGTATGTGTCACGGCGGGCCCCTTGAACGGCGATCGCCCAGCCCTCGGGTTCCAGCTGACGTCGCAGCCGGACGAGTGACTCGAACAGGTCCATGGCGGTGGCCGTATACCGGTCGCCGTCGAGGAACAGCTCGATCCGATAGAGCGGACGTGGCCCATCGTAGCCGTCAAGCCAGCCCCGCAGCCGCGCCTGTCGTCGCTCAGCGCCCCGCGCCACAAGCACTTCTCGGTCTTCCAGCAGCCTCGGACAGTCCTCGCTCACTCACCTATTCAAGCAGCCGAGCCGGGGCTGTCAGTGGTGATCCGGGTGCACGAAAGTCCCGTTCACTCTCCGCGTAAATTCGATCACGCTCCTGATAGCGATCGAACATGAGTTCGAGTATGATCAGGGACATGACCACAACTCTCCCTTATAACCCGAAAGCCGCTCGCTTTCTTGACACCGCGTTCGACGAAGAGCTTTCACTTCGCCGGACACAGGCACGTCAGGTACGAGCGTTAGCCGACTTCGCCGCTCGCGGCGGATCACGAAGATCTGTGACCGAGGAGGTCGCCTTGCGCTTCTCGGTCACCCGCAATCACGCGTTCCTGCTCGTCGAGACCTCCTGCACCCTTGTCGCTCGCCTGCCGAACACGCTGGCGGCGTTGGAGCGTGGCGATATCGACCTGTACAAGGCTTCCAAGGTCATGCAACTGACACGGGAAGTATCGGACGAAGTCGCGGCGCAGGTCGACGCCTGGCTGACCACACGCCTCGCCGGCCGTGATCCCGGCGCGATCCGGGGCTCGGTGAGTCACGCCGTGCAGAAATTCGATCCCGACGGCTATCGCGAACGAGCCGCCAAGAAACGCGCGTTACGGCATATCTCGTTGGAACACCACGGCGAGACCATGTCCACACTCTCCGGCCATCTTCCGGCGGAAGTCGCCAGTTCCCTTTACGCGTCGTTGAGCCGAGCCGCGCGAGCCCGGCGGAACAACGACAAATCCCGCACCCTCGACCAGCACCGCGCCGATATTTTCGCCGAACGCCTGCTGGCCGAGGACGGACACGGCAAGCCGCGGGCACACATCCATGTCTATGTCGACTTCTTGACTCTCGTCGGCGCGTCCAACGATCCCGCGACACTCGCCGGGTACGGTCCCATCCCCGATTGGCTGGTCCGCGAGATCGCCTCCGACCCCGACTCGACCTGGTCGCGGCTGATCACCGACTCCGCCACAGGCCAACTGCTCGAAGCCGGCGCAGACAAATACCGGTCACCGGCGTCCTTGGCGCGGTTGATCAAGGCGCGGGATCGCGAGTGCACGCAACCGGGCTGTCACCGGCCTGCCGAATTCTCCGATATCGACCACATCACCTCCTGGGCTCGCGACGGCAAGACCAACCAGCACAACTGCCACAGCTACTGCACAGGCCACAACCTGCTTCGCGAGGAGCCTGGCTGGTCGGCCGTGCCCACCGGCGACGGCGGCATGATCATCACCACGCCGAGCGGCCATACCTACGAGACGGCGCCAGAGCCGTTCCACGAACCACGTACGGGTCCCGATGACGACGATGAACCTCAAGACTGAGCAACGCAGAGGCCCCGAAGGTCCGCCGGCGGCAACGAACTCAAGCCCGTGTCTCCAACGCCTTCAACGCCGCCCTGGCCACCCGTCGCGAAGGGTCCTCGACCATCGGCCTCACGGAATCGACCGGAACGGCATCCAGAATCCGAAGTGCCCCAACGGCTTGAGCCCGCACCCTGGCCACGGGATGCCTCAGCAACGGATACAGCAGCGGCCCATCCTCTGCCCGCCCCGACTCCGCAAGTCCCGCGATTGCTCCGAGAGAAGGATTCGCACCGGAAACCGCGGACCGGTACCAAACGACGGCGTCGACGCCTGTACGCCTGGCGGCATCCCGTGCGAGCGCACGGATCAGCGTGGAAGGGTCGTCCAGCAGACCGGCGATCTCCTCCCAGTGGCCAAGCCGTGCGAGTCCGGTCAGCGCGCTGATCCGTACCTCGCCACGGCGGCAGGCGGCCAGCTTGCGCAGGACGTCGACGCGACCCGTCCAGACGGCGTCGCGGGCAACCGCCTCACCGGCTCGCACGCGGATGCTCTTGTCGGAATGCGTCAGAGCGAGCCGGATCAGCTCGTCGAGTTTGAGATCGCCCCGCCGAGTGCGCACCTCGAGCACGAACCTCGGCACCGCGGAGTTCACCGAGCACATCAGCTGCTCGAGCACCGCCGCGGGGACGTCGTAAGCAGCCGCGTACAGCTGTCGCACGCCGAAGCCGCCGCGGCGACGCCGCCCCAGGTGAAGCATCGTTTCGGCAGCCGGCCGCAGGTAGGTCGCCGGGTCATCGTGCAGCAGCCGGACGACACCCGCGCGGGCGACGTCGCTGACCGGAGACGCCCAGTCCGTCATGCGCAGCAGCAGGAACGGAAGTGTCTCCGGGCGAGGGTTCGCCAGCAGTCGCGTGACCGCCAGTTCCCGGACCCGGCCGTCGTGATGCGAAGCCGCGATCGCGGTGGTCAGCCGTCCTGCCTTGCCGGCTCTGAGCGAAAGGGCGACGTCATCCAGAGCCCGCTCGTACCGCCAATACCCGTCGAGAGTCGCGATGAGCGCCGGTGTTTCAGTGATCTTCTCGAAAGCGGCCGCGATTTCGGCGGCATCGCCGGACTTGTCGACGCGCACGAGCGCGTCGACGAGCACGTCCACGCGGAACCCCCGGCTCTCCAGCGTTTCCCGGAGTGCCTCGGCCACGGACTTCTTTCTCCCGAACATCACCCGGTGATCCTCTCCCATCTCGTGCGCGCCGCGCTCATCCTTTTCGCGGGTAGACGCCCGGCCACAAGGGGCGTAGGAACAGGAGAATGGTTGAGGAAAGGTCCAGACGAGTTTTCCTGTCCACCTCGGCGGCGCTCTCGGCGGCCGCCCTCACCGGTGTACCGGCCCACGCCGAAGAACCGGAAGTTCGAGGCCCCGGCGAACGCCTCTCTCCGCAACGCCCCGACGCCGAACTCCGGGCGATCCTCCGGGAGATCGACGAACATCGCATCGAGGCCACCGTACGCAGACTCGCCGCGTTCGGGACCCGGCACACGTTGTCCTCGCAGACCGATCCCGTCCGCGGAATCGGCGCCGCCCGTGACTGGATCTTCGCGGAGCTGACGAAAACCGCGCAGAGGTCGGACGGCCGAATGACGGTCGAATTACAGTCCTATCTACAGCAACCCGCTCCACCGCGGATCCCGGTCGCGACCACGATCACCAACGTCGTCGCCACCTTGCGCGGCTCCACCACGCCGGAGCGGATCTACGTTGTGTCGGGCCACTACGACTCGCGGTGTTCGGATCCGCTCGACGCGACGAAGGACGCTCCGGGTGCCGACGACGACGCTTCCGGTGTGGCCGTCGCGATGGAACTCGCCCGGGTGCTCGCCACCCGCCGGCCGGCGGCGACCATCGTGTTCGCGGCGGTCGCGGGCGAGGAGCAAGGCCTGTTCGGCGCGCGGCATATGGCCACGCTCTACAAGGCAGCGGGCGCGAACGTGCAGGCGATGTTCACCAACGACATCGTCGGTTCGAGCCGGGCGGACGACGGCACGAGGGATCCGCGCACGATCCGGTTGTTCGCCGAAGGTGTGCCGACGTCGGAAACCCCCGCGCAGGCCGACATCCGGCGCGCGGTCGGCGGGGAGAACGATTCGCCCTCTCGCCAGCTGGCGCGGTTCGTGCGGTCGGTCGCGGAGAACGACGCGACCGGCATGACCGTCCGGGTGATCCACCGGCGCGACCGCTACCTCCGGGGTGGCGACCACATCCCGTTCCTCGAACAGGGCTATCCGGCCGCGCCGTTCACCGAACCGCACGAGGACTACGCGCACCAGCACCAGGACGTGCGAGTGGAGAACGGCAAACAGTTCGGTGATCTGCCCGAGTTCTGCGACTTCCCGTTCATCGCCAGGGTCGCGCGGGTCAACGCCGCCACCGTCTGGTCGCTGGCGACCGCGCCCGGCACTCCCGAAGACGTCCGGATCCGGACCGACCGGCTGACGAACGACACCGATCTGGTGTGGCGGCGCGGGACGGACCCGGATCTCGCCGGTTACGAGGTCGTGTGGCGGGAGACGACAGCGGACGACTGGACGCACGCGATCAAGGTCGGCGACCGGACCGAGGCTAAAGTGGATCTGTCGAAGGACAACGTGTTCTTCGGTGTGCGCGCGGTCGGGCAGAACGGCCGCCGCGGTCCGGTCGCGTTCCCGGCGCCCTTGAGTTGAGGTCACGATGACTGTCACCCCCGACGACCTTGACGCGGCGATCGCGAGCGTGACGGACAGCCTGCGCGAGGCGTCGGGCCGTGACTGGTCGGCGGCGTCGGGCACCGGCGAACTGAACGCCTGGCGCACCGCCGAGCATCTCGGCGACTGCCTCATCTCCTACGCGGGACTGCTGATCGCCCGGCCGTCGACGCCGCGGTTCGTCTGCTTCGAAGCCGTCGCCGACCGGGCCGCGACCCCGTCGGAGATGCTGGAGTTCGTCACGGTGGGCGGCGGCGTCCTGAGCGCCACCCTCCGCACGGTGGCCCCGGACGTCCGCGCGTATCACCCGAGCGGCCGCGCCGACCTCGAAGGATTCGCCGGAATGGGCTGTGTCGAGGTCCTGGTCCACAGTGAGGACATGGCCCGCGGGCTCGACGTCACCCTCGATCCGCCGCGCGACGTCTGTTCGCGGGTGCTCGCGCGGATGTTCCCGGAGGTGGACGTCACCGGCGTCGATCCCTGGACGGCGTTGCTGTGGGCGACGGACCGGACGGAGTTGCCGGGCCGCCCGTCCCGAGTCGGCTGGCAGTGGCGCGGCGCGCCGCTCAGCGAGGCCTGAAAGCCACCACGGCGGCCTGGACACCGTCCCGCCAGACCACAACGGGCTCCTCGACCGGCCCCGCTCCCATGGCCCGCAGGTGCCAAGCGGCCGGAGGATGCCATTCGGCCGAAGGCGAATCGCCGAACAACCGGGCCCGTTCCACCACCGCGGGGCCGAGCACCGGATCCGCTGCGGCCTGCGCCCACCAAACGCTCCAAGGACTCTCGCCGTCGTCGCCAGGGGCCGCCGCGACCTCCACGTCCGGCATGTCGTCCACAGTGGCCACGAATCCGCCCGCACGCACGAGCCCGGCGAGCTCGGCGTACAACTCGGTCAGCCGCCCGGGCGGCAGGTAATGCAGCGCCATGACCGCCAGAACGGCGTCGAAGCCGCCATCCGGCAGGTGCGTGACCCACTCCGGGTCACGCAGATCGGCCCGGACCACTCCCACCGACGACGGCAGGAACGCACCGGCGATCGTCAGCATCACCGGATCCAGATCGACCAGCGTGACCTCCGCCCCGGGAACGCGCTCGAGCAGCCGAGCACAGAGCGTGCCCGTGCCGCCACCCACATCCAGCACCCGCGGCGCCGGATCGCCACAGCGCGACACGACCAGGTCGATCATCCGCTCGATCGCCCGCTCGCGTCCTGGCTGATACTTCGCCATGAGGCGTTCCCAGCGGTCGTTCCAGTCCCCAAGAGCCATACTGGCAATGATAATCGATATCAACTAAACAGCGTTCCGTCACCGGTCGCCTCCGAGCAGTGGGCGAGGTACGGCCGATCGGCCCAACTTGGCCGCTGACGCGTTTGCCCCGCCAGAGGCCGGGAACTTATCCGATATGTCCAGATGGCGAACCACCAGCAGGAGCAACACCGCCGTGCGGGTCATCACCGGCATCGGCGCGCTGTTCGCTTTCATCGAGTTGCTGTACATGGTGATGGTGCTCGCGGGAGCCAACGCGGGCAACGGTTTCTTCATCTTCATCCAGGCACTGGCCAAACCGCTGGCGTTGTTCTGGCCGGGACTCTTCCCGGTGAGTGACCCGAATCTCGCGGTCATCCTCGACTACGGCCTGGCCGCCGCGTTCTGGGTGATCCTGGCGGGTGTGATCGCCCGTTTCGCGGCCCGCTGACCCCCTGCGGCGGCGATCGGCGTCCCGTTCGGCGACACTGGACGGATGAGCGACGGCAGATGGTTCGACCTGAACCCGCTTCCCGAGCTGTTCGGCCTGGCCGCCGCCGGGCGGGCGCTGCTGCCCAACGTGCCCGTCACCCCGGCCGCGATCCTGAAGACCGTCACCGAACAGCTGGTCGGGCGGCGATTGACGGCCAAGGTGGACGGGCACGACGTCGGACTCACCCTGACCGGGCTCGACTACGAGACCGACAGCCTCAGCCTCGCCGCGACCGGCAAGGTCGGCGACGTCCGCATCGTCGTCGAGGACGTCGACTGGCCGGAGACGCCGCTCGAACGCATCACCGTGCTGGCGTCGAACGTCCGGCTCCGCTCGCTTCCGTCCCCGGCCGCCATCCCCGAGCAGGTGAAGATGGCGATCCGGGTGTCACCGGAAGTCCTCCAGGCGCGCGTCGCCGAGGTCCGGCCGGGCATCATCGTGACTCCCGGCGAGGACGGGCATTTCCACGTCCGCTGGGAAAAGCGGCCCCGCTGGGGACATCTCGCCCTGGAGTCCACCGTGGAGGGCGACGCCGTCGTCCTCCGGCCGATGGCCGTCCACATCGGACGTCGGCGGTTCGGGCCGCCGACCCGTCTCAAGCCGATCGTCCTGCCGCTTCCCGAACTCCCGCAAGGCATCCGGCTCACCGCGGTCGAGGCGCACGACGGCCACCTCGTCCTGCACGCGCTGGCGGAGGAATGGCCGGAGAAGCTGTCCACCATCCCGCTCGGCGACCTGCTCGGCTGGGTGACGACGGCGGTGGCCACCTTGACACTGCCGGGGCTCGGCGGCCGTTGACCGGAGATGGCCCCCGTCACCACGGGGCGGCGGGGGCCATCGTCGGGTCATGGATCAGCTGTGCAGCCGCCCTTGCGCGACGGGCAACGCGGTCGCCTTCGGCATCGCCGCGGGAAGCGCGGCACTCTCCGCCTGCGTCCCGGCCTGGGCCCGCACGAGCCCGGTCGAGTTCCCGCACACCCTCTTCTTCTCGGCCGAGGTCATCTTCTTGCCGACGGTCCTGGTCTGGCCGACGACACCGGGAGCCGGGCCTTCACCGCTGAAGTTCCAGACGTACCACTGGTGGTGTCCCCACTTGCGCTTGTCGTACCACATGTCGTAGGACCCGCTGGACACCTTCATCACCGGTGAGCGGTCCAGGCCCGCCCAGTAACCCGGGTTGACCTCGATCCGGGTCTCGACGTTCTCGCTGGTCTCCCAGCCCCATTCCTGGCCCCACGTCCGCTTGTAGGCGACCGTCCACTGGACGAGGAACTCGAAGCCCGCGCTCACGCTGAGCTCGTTCGACACCGTGTTCTTCCCGCTGCGCGTGTCACGCTTGCCGATCACCTGGGTGATCTTGTTGGCGCTGCAGTTGAACACCGTGTCCACGCGGCCCCAGTCGCCGTAGAAGTCCTGGCCGCGCTGGTCGACGTGCGCGTTGCAGGTCTTGGTGGCGCGGCCGCAGTCCCGGAGCAGTTCGGCACGGGAGGGCCCTCGCTTGTACAGCACCGAGCTGCCGCGGTCGTTCATGTTCGGCCCGTAGTTGGCGCTGTCGTTGGCGTACCAATCCTGGATGTCGCCCTGCCGGTAGGCGTCCGCGTACATCGTGATGTGGCAGTTGTTGAAGGTCTGGAAGGAGGAGATCTTGTCGTTCCAGTCGTTCCCGAGGTAGTCGAGGTACTGGACGGTCCCCTCCGTGCACGGCGACCCGTGGATGGCGAGGCTCGAACCGCCGAAGTTCCAGTGTTCGTAGAGCACGCTGATCACCGTGGCGGCCGCCCCGACCTTGCCGGACTCTTCGATCCGCGCGGCCATCCGGCCGTTCTCTGCGGTACCGGGTTTCGCCGCCGTCTCCGGCACACCGGTCACCTTGCCACCCGACGCCGCGGCGATCGACTCGCCGAAGCTGTCATAGCACCGGATCGCACCGGTCGCCGCATCGGCGACGCAGTGCTTGTCACGCTCTCCGGCGTTCGCCGGGACAACGCCGGCGAGACACATCACCACAGCGGCAAGGAAGGCCGCCCCGAGTCTGTACTTGTGCACGTCTGAACTCCCTGGAGCCAACGGAAACCGACCACGACCTGATCGGCTTCACCAGTGCACCACGGGAAATCCGCCTTGCCCATGCAGAATCACCGGCAGACCTGTTTTCGGTTACCGATGATCGGGACTGTCAAACGGATTCTCCGCGCTCGCGCAAATAGCGCGTGTGATCGGCCTGCTGATGGACGTCACCCTCGTAGAACCGCTCCGCGATGCGGTGCGCTTCGGTCTCCAGCAGTTCCAGTTGCGTGAGGAGTTCATCGGACGCGCTCGGCTCGCCGCCCGCCCGGCGTTTGACGGCGAACCACCACGGCAGATTCAGGTAGGTCTCCACCGACAGCGGCAGGTCGGTTCGCGCCAACCGGGTGCCGGCGTGCTGGACGTCCGGGTTGGCCGCCCACCGCTCCGGCCGCGAAAGCAGGTCGTCGAGCACCTCGGCGATCCGCCGCACACCGTCCACAGAGGACTCCGGCATCCGCTGCGCCCGCGCGGTCACCTTGCCCACCAACGAGTCGAGGTCAGCGCGCAGTTGCCCGGCCTCGGCGACGGCGTCCGCAGAGACCAGCCGGACCCGCTCGGGCGGCGCGAGCAGGGCGAACACCGCGTACAGCCCCGCGACGACGAGCGGCCACAGTCCGCCGACGACGCCGGTCAGGTACAGGGCGAGCCCGATCAGCCCGCCGACGCAGCCGGCGAGGTTCTTCGTGGAGCCGAGATACCCGATCACTGGTACCCGCGGATTTCCTGGAACACCTTGGGCAGGACGTCACCTCGCGCGTCGAACACGTTGCCGCCGGTGCGTTTCGCGACTTCGCCGAGTTCGGTGGAATCGCCTTCGCCGAAGATCACGGTGAACACCGGGATCTGCCGCACGGCCTCCGGCAGCGACGGGAACCTCTTCTCGAAGTCCGAGAACTTGGCGCCGTTCGCGTTCTGCCCGTCGGTCATCAGCACGATCGAGGTGAACCGATCGGGATCACGCGCGACCAAAGGGCCCATGATGTCGTACGCGCGCTGAAGGCTGTCGTAGATCGCCGTACCGCCGTTCGCGTCGAGCCCCTCGGCGAACCGCTTGATCTTGTCCAGCGCGGGTTGTGGATCACCTTCCGGGACGGTGAACGTCTCCGGCCTGCCGGGCACGGTGTCGAACGGCAGCATCGTGACCTCTTCACGGCTGCGGAACCGGCGGTACCGGCCGGTCAGCGAACCGTCGGCGCCGGTCAGCCCGATCAGCGCGGTGCGCAGCGATTCGATCCGGTCGCCCGACATCGAGCCGGAGGTGTCGAGCACGTACAGCGTCCGCGACGGCCGCCGGATCTTGTCGAAGTAGGCGCCCAGCAACGCGTCGACCGCCTGCTGCGTCGCCGGGAACGGCAGTTCGACGAGGTCCTTCTGCGCGAACTGCTGCCCGAGTTGGACGCCTGGCACGACGGGGCGGCGCTGCGTGGTCTCCATGATCTTGCGCTGGGTGTCCGGCGTCCGCAGCCGCTCGGCCAGCTTGCGGTGCGCGTCCCGCGCGTCGGGATTCGCGCTCTGCACCAACGTCAGCGGGTAGTCCGCGGTGACCACGCCGTCGGACGGGTACACCAGCGTCAGCGGCTCGGGAAGTTTCCCGCTCGCGTTCATCGACAGCAGGACGGACTCGTAGTTGATCAGGCCGTCGACCTTCTTGCCGGGATCCTGGCCGGTCGCCCGTCGCTGGTAGGCCTCGGAAAGCCAGCCGGACGAGCCCGCGGACATCGCCTGCGCGCTGAAGAACTCGGTCAGTTTCGGGGTGACGGACGCGATCTGCTGCGCGTCGACCGCGTTGCCCGCCCCCGCGAGCGCCGACGCCACCCCGACCAGTGCCGAGAAACCGGAGTTCGACGCCGACGGATCGGTCATGCCGTAGGTGAAGGCCTTCTTCCCGGCCTGCTCGGCGATCTCGCCCCAGCCCACCGGCCGTCCGGTCCAGCCGAGCCGTTGCGCCGACGACGCGGACAGCCCGAGGACCACCGGCGAGCTCATGATCTTCACCTGCTCGCCCAGCCGTTTCGCGGCCTCCGGAACTGCCGCCGGGTAGCGGTTCGACGAGAACCAGACGGCGTCGTACTGGCCGTCCACCTTGCCGTTCGCGAGCGCTTCGGTGCCCTCCAGTGTCCCGGTGAACTGGAACTTCACCTTCACCCCGGTCGCGGCCGCCTCCTGTTCCAGCAGCGGCTGCAGGTCGGCCAGCTCACTGCCCGCGAGCACCCGTAACGTGCCAGGCTCGGCCTTCCCCAGGTTCTGCGTCCCGCCTTCGCTCGAATCGCAGGAAACCAGTGACAGTGCGCAAACCGCGCTGACCGCCAAGACCGCCCAGCGTTTCACGATGCCCCCTCGGCCGTCGCCGTCTCGTGAGAGCGGCGCAGATGGTCTTCGGCCCGCCGGATCTCCCCGGACAGCGCCTCCACGGTCGCCGCCATCGTCGAGACGGCCCCCGCCTTGAACTCGTCGATCGCGTCGATGCTGCGGTAGATCCGCTCGAACGACTCGCGGATCGTCTCCACCGCTACGGCGGGATCACTGCCCGCGCGCTGGATCTCGGCGCTGCGCAGTTCCAGCATTTCCGCGTTGGCCCTGATCAGCCCGTCGGTGGTGGCCTGCACGGCCTGGACCTCGTCGAGGACGTCCCGCTGACCGGCGAGCGCCCCGCTCACCAGCAGCGCGACCCGCAGCGCCGCGACCGTGGTCGACACCGCCCGTTCGATCCCGCGGATCAGCTCGTCGTTGTTGCGCCGCACCAGATCCAGCGCGAGGTAGCCCTGCGCGCTGACCGCGAGCTGGGTCAGCAGATCCTGATGCCGTTGCCGGATCGGGTGCAGCGCGTCGGCCCGTAGCGACTTGGCCCGCGCGGGATCGGTGAAGTCGAAGATCCCGGCCTGGCGTTCGACCGCGGTGTCGACGGCTTCGGCGAACGCGGCCGCTTCCGACAGCTTGCCGAGCGTCGTCCAAAGCCGCTCCCGCTCGCCCTTGAGCGCGGCGTTGTCCCGCCGCAGGACGTCCTGCCGCGCGCGCAGCTCCAGTACCAGCGCGTTCACCGGCTCGTTGGCGGCGCGGTAGCGGTCGAGCGCCTTCTTCGCACTGCCCGCGACCGGGATCATCCCCAGTAGTTTGCGGCCGGTGATCGGCAGTTTCGCCGGGTCGATCTCCGCCACGGTCCGCCGGAGCCCGGCCAGGCTCACCGCCGCCTGTTGTTGCGGTGACCCGATTTCCGCCAGCGCCCGCGCCGACCGATCCAGGAGCACGCCCGCGACGGTCGCCGCGGCCCGCATGTCGGACTCGCCGACCGCGAGCAGCTCGTCCAGGACCCGGGTGAACTCCGGCGATCGGACGTCGAGCGCTTCGAGGCGCCGGGCGAAGTCTTCGGCGCGCTTCGCGACCTCGGCGTGGACCTCCGGCGCGAGGGTGACCAGTCCGGCGGCCCGCTCGGCCGGGATCGCCTCCACCGGTTCGGGTGGAGTGAGCGTGAAATCGTCCATCAGTACTGCTTCTTCACGGCGTCGAGCAGCCGCTCCAGTGTTTCGAACGACGGTGGTTCGACGGCGTCCACCAGATCCGCGGGCACCGGCGCCTTTGCCGCGGCGACGACGTCGGCGAACAGACGCGGATCCCCGGTGCGGAAGCCGAAGGTGGCGGCGAGTTTCCCCAGTTCCGGGTCGGTCGCCAGCAGCCTGCCCACCTGGTCGCCGTTCGGCTTCAACGGGACCAGCGTGTGCTTCGAGTACACCGTCGGCGCCGTGTAGAGCAGGCGCATGTCCGGCCGGATCGAACCGTCGGCGCGGACCAGCCGGTCGACGAACTGCGACTCGTAGATCAGCGCCATCGGCGTCTTGCCCATGCCCGCGGCGAGGTAGTCCTCGAACGGGCCTTCGGTGCTGTTCTGCGTGTAGCCCTGGTCGATGAACAGCTTCGACACCGCGGGCAGCACCTTCGCCTCGGCCTCCGGCGTGCTGACCACGTTGTTCCCGTTGGCGACGAAGGAGACGATCGACAGGTACATCGCCGCCGAGTTCGATTCGCGCGGGTCCGTGGTCGTGAGCAGCACGTTCTTGCGGGCCGGGAAGGCGGTGTTGCCGGGGAGCTGGTCCCAGCGCGTGCCCTTCTGCGCCAGTTCGAGGTACTTCGCGATGTCGAGCACCTGGTAGTCCCCGGCGCCCTTGCGCACGATCCCGTTGGCACTCAGGAGGTTCACGATCGGCTCGAAGGTCGCGACCGCCATCGGCGACTGGAACGGCGTGTGCACGCCGGTCACCTGGTGATCGCGCTGGATCCGTTGCGCGGCGGGCGACGAGGACGGGAACGCGAACTCGTACTTCCCGAGGTCCATGTTCGCGATCTGCCGCGAGCCCGCGGAGTCGACCTCGACCTTCAGCCCGTGCTCGGCGAACGCGTCCGCCACCCGTTTGTCGGAGAAGAAGGCCAGCTTCTCCGAACCGATGACCCCGCGCACCGTGGTGAGCTCCGTGTTCTCGTCGCCGCCCCGATCCCAGACGATCACGGCGACCACGGCCAGCAGCAGCACCACTGCCAGGCCGATCGACAGACGGCGTTTCACCGGCCCACCCCCTCGTTCACCAGCTCGATCTTTCAGCCCGTTCGACTCTTTTGACGCGCGGGTGAGCCATTTCGAAGTGAACGATCGATGAACGAAAGAAGTCGTCAGTTCCTGGCGAACCGTTGGGGTGGAAAGAAAATCAGATCACGGACTGCTCCGAGACCGGCAGGCACACGGTGAAGCGGGTGTCACCGGGCGCCGAGTCGACCCGGAGGTCGCCCTGATGCCGCTCGACGACGATGCGCCAGGAGATGTCCAGGCCGAGCCCGGTCCCCTGCCCCACCGGCTTCGTGGTGAAGAACGGCTCGAAGATCCGCTGCCGCACCTCCGCCGGGATCCCTGGTCCGGTGTCGCCGATCTCGACGTGCACGTGATCGTCCACCCTGGACGTCCGCAGGGTCAGCGTGCCGTCGGCCCCCATGGCGCCGAGAGCATTGTCGATGATGTTCGTCCACACCTGATTCAGCTCGCCCGCGTACGCCGGGATCCTCGGCACCGCGTGGTCGTACTCCTTCACGACCCGGATCCCCGGCCCGATCTTGCCGGCGAGCATGACGAGGGTCGAGTCGAGTCCTTCGTGGACGTCGATCCACTGGTGTGGCGCGCGGTCCATCTGGGAGTACTGCTTGGCCTTGCCGACCAGTACCGAGATCCGGGTCGTCGAATCCTCGATCTCGCCCATCAGCATCTCGGTCTCGAGCGCGTACGCCAGCCAGCGGACGGCGCCGTCGAGGAAGGTCTCCCCGACCGAGTCGAGCAGCCGGTCCAGATCCGGCACGGTGAGTCCCGCGCGGACGTAGATGTCGGCGAGGTCCCAGCCCTGGTCGATGCCGTGGCCGTCGAACCAGTCGCCGATCTCGTCCTCGCGGTCGGCCTGCTGCATCGCGGTCAACTTCGGGGCTGAGGCGACCTGTTTGACCAGCTGCTCCTGGATGTCCAGCAACTGCTCCAGCAGCGCCGGATCGACGTTCTTCTTCGCCAGCATCGCGAGCTTGTGCCGCATCCCGGCGACCCGCTCCCGCAGCGACGCCGTCGCGCGGACGGCCGCGGCCGCCGGATTGTTGAGTTCATGGGTCAACCCGGCGGAAAGCTCGCCGAGCGCCAGCAGACGGCGCCGCGAACCGATCACCGTGTCGCTGTTGCGCCAGCCGAGGTACATGCCCTCCAGCAGATGCGTCGCCATCGGGAACCAGCGGCGGAACTCGGTGGCGAACTCGGCAGCGGGCAAGGTCAGGAAGGTGAGGTCGCTGATCGCGTGCACCGAGGCGCCGTAGGTGTGTTCGGTCTCCTGGTGCACGAAGAACTGCGTCGCACCGCAGTAGGCGCCGCGCTGATCGGACCGGATCGTCTCGACCTCGGTGCCGCCGACGAGCCGCGTCATCCGCAGCGCGCCCGACAGCAGGAGATAGAAGCAGGTGGCCGGTTCGCCTTCGCGGATGACCGTCTCGCCGCCGGTGTAGTGCTCCAGTACGGCGTGCTCGTCGATCCAGTCGAGCTGTTCCTCACTGAGGTGCTCGAAAAGGAAGAGCCCGCGCAGTTCCTCCCTGGGCAGAACGCTCATTGCTCCTCCAGATATCGGTGGACGAGGGTGACCGCCATGGCGCCTTCGCCGACGGCCGACGCGACACGCTTCACCGACGCCGCCCGGACGTCACCCGCCACGAACACGCCGGGGATGGACGACTCCAGGTAGTGCGGGTCGCGGTCCAGCGGCCAACCGGGCGGCGGACCGCCGTCGGTGAGCAGATCGGGGCCGGTCCGCACGAAACCGTGGTCGTCACGCTGGATCTCGGTGCCGAGCCAGTCGGTGCGCGGGGCGGCGCCGATGAAGATGAAGAGGTGACCGGTGGGCACGGTCTCGGTGGTGGAGCCGTTCTCGCACAGGGTCAGCCGTTCGAGGTGATCGTCGCCGTGCGCCTCGACCACCGTGGTCCGGGTGCGGACGTGGATATTCGGTATCCCGGCGATCTGCTCGATCAGGTAGTGCGACATCGACGCTTCGAGCGACTGGCCGCGGACGAGGATGGTGACGTCGGCGGCGTGCTTGGAGAAGAACACCGCCGCCTGGCCCGCCGAATTCGCGCCGCCGACGATGTAGACGTGCTCGCCCTTGCACTCGGGCGCTTCGGTCGCGGCCGAGCCGTAGTACACGCCGCGGCCGGCGAGCTCGGCGACGCCCGGAGCCTCCAGCGCCCGGTAGGTGACGCCGCTGGCCAGCACCACGGAATGCGCCGAGATCTCGGTCCCGTCGCCGAACATGACCACGCGCGCGGAACCGCGTGCCTCCAGGCCCACGACGTCGCGGGCGGTGAGCACCTCGGCGCCGAACTTGAGCGCCTGCCGTCGCGCGCGGTCGGTGAGCTGCGCGCCGGAAACGCCGTCCGGGAAGCCAAGGTAGTTCTCGATGCGGGAGCTGGTGCCCGCCTGCCCGCCGGTCGCCTTGCGCTCGACGATGACGGTGCGCAGCCCTTCCGACGCGCCGTACACGGCCGCCCCGAGGCCGGCGGGCCCGCCGCCGATCACGATCAGGTCGTAGAACTCCTGCGCCGGGCGCGTGGACAGGCCGACGGCATCGGCGAGCTCCGGCCCCGACGGCTGGCGCAGCACCGTGCCGTCCGGGGTGACCAGCACCGGGATGTCCTGCGGCGCCGCGTCCGCCGCCTCGAGGATCCGGCGGCCCTCGTCGTCGTCCACGGAGTACCAGCGGTACGGCACGGCGTTGCGCGCCAGGAAGTCGCGCAGGTGGAACGACGGCGAGGAGTACCGGTGGCCGATGAGCTTGATCTCGTCGACCGGCCGCTCCCCCACCGCGCGCCAGGTCTCCACCAGCGCGTCGACGACCGGGTAGAGCTTCTCCTCCGGCGGGTCCCACGGCTTGAGGAGGTAGTGGTCGACGTCGACGACGTTGATCGCCTGGATCGCGGCGTCGGTGTCGGCGTAGGCGGTCAGCAGCGCGCGACGGGCGTTCGGGAACAGGTCCATCGCCTTCTCGAGGAAGACGATGCCGTCCATCTGGGGCATCCGGTAGTCGGCGAGGATCGCGGCCACGGCGTCGCCGCGCAGCTTGATCTCGCGCAGCGCTTCGAGGGCGTCGGCACCGGAATCGGCCCGGATGATCCGGTAATCCTTTCCGTACCGTCTGCGCAGGTCGCGGGCGACCGAACGGGACACGGCGGGATCGTCGTCGACGGTCAACAGGATCGGCTGGCTCACCGGATCAGCCTATTACGTTGGGACCGTGCTGACCGAAGCCGAAGAAGTGATCCACGCCCGTGCCGCCATCGCGTGTGAGGCGGCAGCCGCGGCGGGTCTGCCGGGCCGTTTCGAGGCTTGGCGTGAAGACGGCCTGCTGGTGGTCCTGGCCACCGCGCCGGAGTTGCGGTTCCTGCGCACGATCACCGGCGTCACCGCGGCGAACCTGCCGCGAGCCGTCCGGCTGGCCGGGGCATCGTGCTGGAACGGCGACCCGCCGACGCTGGTGCTGCCGCCGGGCCTGCTCCCCGGCGCCGGTCTCGTGCCCGCCGGTGCCCGTCCGATCGCGACTCTTCCGGTCACTGAACTCGCCTCGCCGGACGCGGACGTCGACGACTCACCCGACCTCGGCGGTTTTCTCCGCGTCCTGCTCGACGGATACGAAAGCGACGACGTCGTGACGGCCTTCATGGCCGCCGAACACGCCGACCCGCGCATCAGGCGGTCGTTGCTGGTCGAGGACGGGGTGCCGATCTCCGCCGCGGCCCTGAGCGCGCACGGTCACGGCGTCGTCCTCGGCGGCTCCGCCACTCCTCGGGAGCATCGCGGCAAAGGCGCTCAGGCGCGGCTGCTCCTCCACAGCTTGACCGCGGCCGCCCGCGAAGGCCGTCAGTTCGCCGTCGCCACCGCGGTGGAAGGTTCGCCGAGCCTGTCGAACCTGCGCCGCGCCGGAGCGCGGGTCCATGTCCGGCAGGCTTTCAGGCCCGGGTGAGCTTCCGCAGGCGGAAGGCCAGCACCAGCAGCATCACGCCGTACAGCAGGGCGTAGATCCCGACCAGCAACGCGATCCCGTACGCGCCGGCGATCGGGTTGAACACGATCACGATGCCCGCGATCAGCGAGAGCGCGCCCGCCGCGATGAGGAACGCCTCCCCCTCGATCTGCTTGCGCAGCCGGATCGCGGCGACGATCTCGACGATGCCGGTGAAGATCGCCCAGAAACCGACCAGGAGGGCCAGCACGAGCACCGTGATCCCCGGCCAGATCAGGACCAGGACACCGGCGATGATCCCGAACGCGCCGAGCACTCCGTAGGCGGCGCGGTGAGCGGCGTCGCCCGGCCGGAAGGCCTGCATGATGCCGCCGATGCCGTCGAAGATGGCGTAGATGCCGTAGAGGATCGCGAGGGCCAGGACGGTCGTTCCCGGCCAGATCAACGCGAGAACGCCGAAGAGGATGGCGAAAACCCCGCGCACGGCGGCGAGCGGCCAGGCCAGGCGGGGTTCGACGACGGTGAGACCGGCGAGAGGCATGCCCCGAGTATCGGAGCGCCGGTGAGCTTGCGCGCGGCACGCCACCCGTAGGGGTGAAGGACTTGGTCCGCGGCTATCGGGGCTGCTCTGGCCCGCATCGGGGAGGCCAGTGGAGACGCAGCGTAGCTCGGCGTCATGATGACCGAGAGCGTGACGGCGGCCATACGCAGAGTCAGCGCGCCGCTATGCGCAAGGGGCAAAGATGCAGGTCAGTGCGGTTTGCGGCCGCCAGAAGCACATAGGGTGACCCCCGCGTGAACGGCCTGCGCGGGCGGTGTAATGTATGGACACACGAGATGCGGAGTACAAAGCCGCTCCGGGGCTATGGCGCAGCTGGTAGCGCACCTCACTGGCAGTGAGGGGGTCAGGGGTTCGAGTCCCCTTAGCTCCACAGTACGAAAACCCTCCCGAATCAGCGGAACTTTCCGCAGGTCAGGGAGGGTTTTCTCGTTCGACGGCGGATCTTCGGTGATCATCTGAAGATCCGCTGCGGATCGATTCAGGAACCCCCTGCTGGAGGATTTCTGGAGGATCGATCTTGCTGCTCCGCCTACTTGATAATCAGCAACAGGCGCCAGGGCGAGGGCACATGGGACTCGCGGTGAAGAGAGGCAGGAACCCTCTCAGCTGCCGCAGGTTCTCACCCCTGCTTTCCCACCACTCCGGCGCGGTGGGGGTCAACGAGCGTTCCCGTAGATCCGGCCGGCTGTGGCGCGTTCGGTCGACCAACAGCTGTGCGTGCTTTGCGCCAACGTCTCTCGAGGCAGCGGAGCAAGCGTCGTTCGACTTCAGGGGCGACGTGGCTGTAGGTCTCGACGATGCGGTTGTCGAGACGGTGCCCGAGCCGTCGGGCTTGGGCGATCTCGGGGATACCGTCGGCGATCATCCACGTCTTGTGGCTGTGCCGGAGTCCGTGGAACGTCAGCCCCGGCCGGACCGGCTCGATCGGCACAGCGGCGTCGGGACGTTGCAGGTTTCCGTCAACCGCGGGGCGGAAGACCCGCCGATCGAAGTCACTGCGGCGCAACCAGCAGCGACGCGGACTCGCGAACACGAACTCGCCATCATGACCGTCCAGGTGATCCCGCAACAGATCGATCAGGAACGGCGGCAGCGTGATGGTGCGCGCCGACGCGGGAGTCTTCGGCGGCCCGAGCCAGAGCCGATGGTTGCCTTCATGCAAGCAGCCGGTGTCCGGATCGATGCCGATGCACCCGTCGTCGAGGTGCGTATTGACGCGGCGCAGCCCCGTCAGTTCGCCCCAGCGCGCCCCGGTCCAGCCCGCGGTCACCACCAACAGCCCGTAACAGCGGCCGCCGAGCAACTCCGCGTTGTCGGAGATCCGGACAACTTGCTCGGGCGTGGCCCAGACCCGTTCCGCGGGAACAGGCGACCGCTCACGGCGCCGACCACGCCGCGCCCTCCTGCGCACAGGATTGACGGCGATGAGGCGCTCATCGACAGCGTCGTCAAGCATCATCGAGAACACCGTGACAACGCCGGCCACCGTCGACCGGGCGTAACGGCGCCGCAACTCCTTGACCCACAACGTCACCGCCAGGGCGGTGATATCGCCGACCGCGGTACTCCCCCACCGAGGTTCGATCTGGTTACGGATCCGGCTGCGATAGTTCTCCTCAGTACGAACCTCAACGTCGAGAGTTTCGGTCCACAAGGCCACCCAGGCGGACACGCTGGTCTTCGCCGCCTGCGGGTCCAACCAGATACCACGCCGTTGATCGGCCTCAATCTGATTGGCATAGTCATCGGCCAACCTCTTGGTGCCGAAACCAGAACGCGACCCGATCCTGCCGTCAGCCGTGGGATACCGGACACGCCACGAGCGCGGGCCGATCTTCTCTGTCCAAGCCATACTGACCTCCCGGACGCCAGCGTCGAAAGTGGACAGACCCGGTATGCGCCACCGCTTGACAGTCCGCAACTTGATCTCGGACCTACCAGCAAACCCGCGGCCGACTTGATACGCGGAGAAGGTGTCCGCCCGCTAGTTGATCGGGCTTCGGCGTTCCAGGAGCTTGGGCCAACTTGACTAGTTGGTGCGCCGACCGAGAAGGCCCACGGGTGAACCCGCACGTGAGCTATCGCGCACCCCGTATCGGCGGCTCGGCGACGGTCTGCCGAGTCCCCAGGCAGCCACCATCCACCGTTCTCCAAGCAGCAAGAGGTTCGCGGGCTTCAGATACCGGTGCAACCAGCCCACTTCATGCGCAGCTTCCAGCGCGGCGCAGACGGCCAGAATCAGCAAACCGAGACCGGCGTCGTCCGTCAGCAGCGAACGAACTGATTCGGCGTGCTCCTGTGCCAGAGCCATGACGAACCAGTCGTGCGCGAGCCCGTGGTCAAGCACCGGCATGATGTGCTCGTTCTCGGGTTGCAGCCGACCGAACTCGATCTCGCGCTGCATCCTGGCCACCGCTTCGACCATCCACGACGTCCACCTTTTGAAGGCGACTTCGACCCCAATCGTCTCGTGCACAGCGGGTAACACCACTGCTCGGGCACCTCGGCCGAGCGGCTTGGGTCCCAACCGATAAGCCCGCACGTCGTGCCGTCGAGAGTCTCCCAAGAGAGCATTCAAGCCCACGTCGCTGCCCGATGTCAGTGCACACCGCTAGCATTGGTACTCACCGTGCACATCCCGTCTCTGGGCTGGTGGCTGGTGACATTCGGGAGGGCCAGGTGGCGGGCCGGGGAGGGCGCTATGGAGCGTGAAGCTGTTACGCGTAAGCACAGGATCGATCCGAAACTACGAGCAGCTGGCTGGACGGTCATGCCTTACCAGCTAGCCTTCGCCTCCAGCCCGCCGCCCACTGGGGCAGTCGAGGAGTGGCCGACTGCGGCAGGCCCGGCTGACTATGCGCTGACAGACGACACGGCCATCCGCGCCGTCGTCGAGGCCAAGAAGGTCACAATAGGGCCACAGGGCGTGCTGACACAGGCCGAGCGCTACTCCCATGGCGTGGTGGACGGACCGCGGATTCGCGGTGAGTTCGGCGTGCCCTTCCTGTATTCGACGAACGGCGAGCAGATACATTTCCACGACGTACGCCGAGAGGAGAATCTCTCGCGGCTGGTGTCGGGCTTCCATACGCCGACGGCTCTGACGGAGATGCTCAGCCGCGACTTCGATGCTGAGCTCGCCGCCCTCGGGCGGGTTCCGGTTAACCAGCGACCGCGTCCTTACCAGGTAGAGGCTAATCAGGCCGTTGAGCAGGCAATTGCCGAAGACAAGCGCAAGATGCTCGTCACGATGGCGACGGGCACCGGCAAGACACTGACCATCATCAACCAGGCTTACCGCCTAATGAAGGCTGGCGTCGCGCGACGTGTCCTGTTCCTGGTCGACCGCCGAGCACTGGCGGCGCAGACCGTTCGGGAGTTCGCTTCGTTCGAGGCTGAGCCTGGCCTGAAGTTCGACAAGATCTACCCGGTGTACTCCCAGACCTTCCGGCGGGAGGACTTCGGCGATGATGGCGCGTTCGACGCCAACGTCATGCCGGCCTCGCTGCTGACCAGTCCTCGGCTTGGTGACGCCTTCGTGTATGTCACCACGATCCAGCGTATGTCGATGAACCTCTTCGGCGGCGAGCGCGCTCTCAAGATCGACGACGAGGAGATTGACGCCGAGGTTGAGCAGCTCGACATCCCCATCCATGCCTTCGACCTGATCATCGCTGACGAGTGCCACCGTGGTTACTCGGCCAAAGAGCGCGCTGTCTGGCGAGACACCCTCGACCACTTCGACGCCATCAAGGTCGGGCTCACGGCTACACCGGCGGCCCACACGATGGCGTACTTCGAGAACCTGGTGTTCCGCTACGAGTACGAGCGGGCAGTCCGCGAGGGTTACCTTGTCGATTACGACGTGGTCAAGATCAGCTCGGACGTCCGGATCAATGGCGTGTTCCTCCGTGAGGGCGAGCAGATCGACGAGATCGATCCCGAGACCGGTACGCGGCAGCTCGACCTGCTCGAAGATGAGCGGGCTTTCGACGCCACCGAGGTCGAGCGCAAGGTGACCGCGCCCGACTCGAACCGGAAGATCCTCGCTGAGCTGAAGCAGTACACGGAGCAGTTCGAGGCCGAGCACGGACGGTTCCCCAAGACGCTGATCTTCGCCGCCAACGATCTGCCGCACGTGTCGCATGCCGACCAGCTCGTTGGCATGGCGCGGGAGATCTTCGGCCGCGGTGAAGACTTCGTCACCAAGATCACCGGGAGAGTCGACCGCCCGCTCCAGCGCATACGTGAGTTCCGCAACCGGCCTAAGCCGCGGATTGCGCTGACCGTCGACCTGCTCACGACAGGTGTCGATATCCCTGACCTCGAGTTTCTGGTCTTCCTCCGACCGGTGAAGTCCCGAATTCTGTTCGAGCAGATGCTCGGCCGCGGTACCCGGCGTGGTGGCGACCAGGCAGCTGACAAGGACAGGTTCGTCGTCTTCGACTGCTTCGACGGCAGTCTGATGGCCTACTTCCGAAGTGCCACAGGCATCACGGCTGAGCCGGCCGAGAGCGACAACAAGACGACCGCGCAGATCATCGAGGAGATTTGGCAGAACAAGGACCGCGACTACAACGTGCGGCGCCTGGTCAAGCGGCTCCAGCGCATCGCCAAGTCGATGAGCGGCGAGGCGTACCAGCTCTTCTCAGCCTTCATCCCGGATGGCGACCTCAGCGACTGGGCAGCGAAGCTGCCAACCCTCCTCCGTACGGCCTTCATGGGCACGATGAAAATCCTGCGCAATCCGGGCTTCCAGGACCTGCTCGAGAACTACCCGCGTGGTAGCCGGTCGTTCGTCGTCGCCAGCAGCACCGTGGACGAGGTGAGCTCGGAGTGGTTGATCCGCGGTGCGACGGGCCGGGAGTACCAGCCGGATGACTACTTGGTCGCTTTTGGCGAGTTCGTCCGCAGCGAAGCGAGCACGCTGGACGCCATCTCCGTCCTGCTTACACGGCCGAAGGGGTGGAACCCGCGGGCTCTGACCGAGCTGAGGGAGGCGCTGAGCCGGGCACCCGAGCACTTCACCGAGACCAACCTGGAGAAGGCGTTTCGCGCCAAGTACGGCAAGGCGCTGGTCGATATCATCTCCATGGTCAAGCGTGCCGCTCTCGACACGGCGCCGCTGCTCACCGCACAGGAGCGGGTTAAGGCGGCCGTTGCGAAGGTGATCGCCGAGCGTGCACTCACCGATGAGCAGCGGCAGTGGATGGGGTACATCGAGCAGCACCTGATCGAGAACTTGTCGATCGAGCAAGAGGACTTCGATCTCATCCCGGTACTGTCGTCCCGGGGTGGGTGGCGACGCGCTAACCGTATCTTCGGTAACCATCTACCAGACATGATTAAGCAGCTGAACGAGGAGCTAGTCGCCGCATGACCGACGTCGTAGGAAAACTCTGGGGCTATGCCCACTCTCTGCGCCACGATGGCGTCGACTACGGCGACTACATCGAGCAGCTCACCTACCTCTTGTTCCTCAAGATGGCCGATGAGCAGGGCGTCGCACTACCCCACGAGACGGACTGGCCGTACCTGCGTAAGCAGTCAGGCACTGATCTCGTCGACGCCTACCAGGACGCCCTACGGACGCTCGGGAAGCAGCCGGGCATGCTCGGTGACATCTTTGCGGGTGCGCAGAACCGGCTGACGAAGCCGGCGACGCTGAGCCGACTGATCAAAGCGATCGACGAGACCGAGTGGACCAGCGTCGACGTCGACGTCAAGGCAGCGGCGTTCGAGGGACTTCTCGAAAAGTCAGCCTCCGAGGGCAAGAAGGGAGCGGGTCAGTACTTCACACCGCGACCTCTGATCCGCACAATGGTGCGGCTCATGCAGCCCGACCCGCGTGCACACCAGCAGTTCAGCATCTGCGACCCAGCCTGCGGCACGGGTGGTTTCCTCGTAGCAGCTTACGAATGGCTCAAGGACCGGACGGGTGGTGCGTTCGACCGCGGCACTGCCAGGCGGATCCGGACCTCGACGTATTACGGGCAGGAGCTTGTCGAGCGGCCCCGACGCCTCGCGCTCATGAACATGTACCTGCACCAGGTAGAGCCGCACATCAAGCTGGGTGACTCGATCTACGAGGCTCCAGACAGTCGGCGCTACGACGTCGTCCTAACCAATCCTCCCTTCGGCAACCGTGGCGCCAACGAAGTGCCGCTCCGGGAGGACTTCACGATCGAGACGGCCAACAAACAGCTCAACTTCCTCCAGCATGTTCTCACCATCCTGAAGCCTGGAGGCCGCGCGGCCGTCGTCGTGCCCGACAATGTGCTGTTTGCGGACAAGGCCGGTGAAATCTTCGAGATCCTCATGCAGGATGCCGACGTCCACACTGTCCTACGCTGCCCGCGAGGAACGTTTAATCCGTACACCCCTGGCACCAAGACTAACGTCATCTTCTTCACCAAGAGCCGTCCCACGAGCAAGGTGTGGGTGTATGACGCCCGAGCCAACGTACCCACTATCACCAAGAAGTCGCGCCCTCTCACTGACGCGCACTTCGCCGATTTTGAGCGGTGCTACGGCCTAGACCCCAACGGGCGAGCGCCGCGGGACGCAGCCGATTCGCCGGACGACCGTTGGCACGTCTTCGACATAGAGGATGTTAAAGCTCGCGACTACAAGATCGATGGCTTCAAGTGGCTGCGCGACGACGAACTCGACGACGCTGAGGATCTTGGAGATCCAGTGGAGTTACTGGCCGAGGCGGCGAGCGAACTGCAACTAGCCGTCGCTCGGCTCGCGGAGCTGCAGAAGCTGCTGGGCGGTGAGGTGGACGCATGATGAGCCAGGATCAACAGCCGCTGCCGGCTGACTGGGAGCTGACGAAGGTCGGTGCAGTCGTTGTCGATATCCAACCCGGCTTCGCCTCGGGTAAGCACAACAGCGATGGCGAGGGACTGCCCCATCTCCGGCCCATGAACGTATCGACGGCGGGCAAGATCGACCGCACGGTCACAAAGTTCGTCGAACCTAACCTCGCCGACCGCTCGGATAGACGCCTCCGACCAGGGGATGTCCTGTTCAACAATACAAACAGCATCGATCTTGTCGGGAAGACCGCTTACTTTGTCGATGACGATTCACCCGCATTCTCCAACCACATGACCCGCCTAAGGGTTGATCACGACAAGGTGGCGCCCGAATACCTAGCCCGATACCTTCATGCGTGCTGGTCCGCCGGGCAATTTGCTCAGCTCGCTAACAACCACGTGTCGCAGGCGAGTGTTGGGCGCAAGACGCTCAGCGGTCTGCAGCTACCATTGCCACCCCTTGAGCAGCAACGCCAGATCGTGGCGCTTTTTGATCAAGTCGATCAAGGTCAGGGTGAGGTCGCGGGCTACCTTGTCCGAGCTCAAGGACTCCTGGCAGGTTTTCGGCAAGCCGTACTGGCTGCGGCTTGTTCCGGACAGCTGACAGTGGAGTGGCGTAGGGGCAATCACCCAGAGTCATCCGCATCCGCCCTGCTGCGGAAGCGCGCTGCGGATCGAAGTCGTCTGGGACGAAAGTATAAGGAACCTGTCCTACAGTCTCCCGATGCGCTCCCGCCGATCCCGGATGAGTGGTGCTGGGCGGCACTCCCGGAGCTGGGTGAACTGGGACGCGGAAAATCGAAGCATCGACCGAGAAACCATCCTAGCCTGTTCGGCGGGGAATATCCGTTTATCCAGACCGGAGATGTGGCGCGTTCTGGTGGCCTGATCATTTCACATTCGCAGACCTACAATGACGTGGGCCTGGCGCAAAGTCGGCTTTGGCCGGCGCAAACCGTCTGCATAACGATCGCTGCCAACATCGCTGATACGGCACTGTTGACATATCCGGCCTGTTTTCCTGACAGCGTCGTCGGGCTGATCGCCGATGAAGCTATAGCCTTGCCGGAATACGTCGAGCTCTTCATGCGTACGGCAAGACGTGACCTGGCAGCGTTTGCTCCGGCCACCGCACAGGCGAACATCAATCTGGCCATTCTCTCTAAAGTGGCAGTCGCGCTGCCGCCGCTAGAGGAGCAGCGTGAGATCATTCGCCGCGCGAATGAGATGTTTAGAGGAGGCGAGGAAGTCTTGGCTAAGGTAAGTGCAGCTTCATCGCTTCTCGAACGTACGAGTAAAGCTGCTCTCGCTAAGGCCTTCCGGGGCGAGCTCGTGGAGACGGCGGAATTGGCCGAGCAATAAACTGGAGGAAGTTCGCTCTATCACCAACGGGCCCTCCGCTTGGAGTCCAACGCCATCATCTCGCACGCCCATGTGCATCTCGCGTCCGCACCCCGCGCTCTCGTAAACGATTCAGAACGGTCGTCGGATCCACGTCCATCCGCTGATCGATCCGGGCCAGCGACCAGCCAGCCGCGTACAGCCGTACGACTTCGTCGATCTACTCGGGGGTTAGTCCGCGGCGGCGCATCGTCACGCCCTGGCGCTTCAGGATGGCGCTGTCCGTTCGCCGGTTGATGCCGAACCGATCACCCAGATCGTAGACCGTCGCTCCAGCTTGGGAACCCTCGGCGAGCTGCTTCGTCTGCTCGGCGTCGAGCTGGCGAGCTCCGCCAGGCTTCGGCCGATCTGCTAGAGGCCCGGCTGGCTCGTCCAGACGCAAAAGCTTCCTGATCAGGGACTCCAGGGCACTGACCTGGGCCGCTGTGTTGTAGCAGCGTCCCCCAGGGGCCACAGCACGAGAATCCTCCCGAACCAGCGGAACTTCCGCAGTTCAGGGATGGTTTTCTCGTCTGACTGATGATCTTCGGCGATACACCTGAAGATCAGCGCGGTGGGGGTCAACCAACGTTCGCACAGATCCAGCCGGCCGCGTCGCATTCGCTTGACCAACAGCCGTGCGCGCTTTCCGCCTGCGGCGATCAAGACAGCGGAGTAAGCGTCGTTCAACCTCAGGGGCAACGTGGCTATAGGTCTCCCCGATGCGGTTGCCGAGACGATGCCCGCGCCGACGAGCTTGGGCGATCTCGGGGATACCGTCGGCGATCATCCACGTCTTGTGGCTGTGCCGTAGTCCGTGGAACGTCAGGCCCGGCGGGACCGGTTCGACAGAAGGCCTCGAGATCTACCGGAGCTTGGCCAGGAAACCCTGGTTGTACCTGGGTTTCGGGTCGCGCAGCAGCTTGGAACACCCTAACCGCTACGAGAACCTGTTCTGCAAGAACGTCCTCATCGACTGAGGTCACCCCAGCCGGTGAATCCAACGTTCGTGCCCGGCAGGAGCGCGATCAGCGGGCGACCCACACGGCGTCGGTGCCGTGTGGGTCGCCTGGCAAAAGCGCACTCGGTCATCGTGGGCAATCCGGTGAAACTCCTTCGACTGTGATAGGCAGGGCCTGTCCACCGGCACTCACAGGTCAGCTGTCCCGGCCGTTGACAGTACTCGGATGACAGGAAGTGCTATGTTGATCCTGGCTTAGTCTGCATTCCATGAACGACAAGTACGCGCGGACATACCGGCACGGCGACATGGTCTTCGTCAAATTACGGAGTTCTCGCCAGTGGATCCCGGGCCGCGTGATCGCCGGAGAGCCCGATCGGGCTCGAGTTGCCGTGAGCGTGCCGACCTCTGAAGCCGTCAACTGGGGCACCCGGTGGCTTCCGGTCAACACTCCGGTCTTCCGCGAAGTCAACCATGACAGCATCTACTTCGTCGCCGCCGAGCCGGCTTGGGATCCCACACGGTCGAGCCGTTCTTGACGCCGGACGAGTACCGCTTTCTCGGCGGCGATCCCAAGCGCCCTCATTCGGGCACGCGCCGTTCGAGTCAGGTGGGCGCTTATATGCCTGCCACTCACTACGTTCGCGAAGACCCTGTATGGGTCTGGGAAGACGGCTGGCACCGCGCGGTCGTGACCAGCGTGACGCGGTCGTGGGTCTCCGTAAAAATGATGACCTATCGAGACCGCAAAGGTAACCGCGGCAAGAGTTTCCGGCCGCCCTTCGTCTGGCCCGCCCTCAATGACTTCCCGGCGCCCGTGACGCATGTCTTCGCGGACCCGACCTTCAGTCTGGTCGAGACGAGGCCGGGGTTCTACGCCGCGATTCCCGGCCCGGCAACCTGAAGACCCAGCCGCGATCTGGCATGGGAGTCAGCTGCCGACCTCGCGGTTGGGCCGCTCGTTGAACGGCAGCCGCCTTCGTCGCGATCGACGTTTGTCCGCTCCTCGAGACGATCGGACGAGAGGAAGACCGAGCGATGGCGATAGTCACAATCGCCAAGCATGCGGACTCCAAGCTGAGACGAAGATTGCTTACGGAAGCTATCGAAATCGGCCACTAGACTAGGCCACCACCGGTGGCGGCGGTTGGATAATACGGAGGTCGCCTGGAACGTCGCACGCGTGCTCATCGGCCTGAACGGACACCTACCACCACCAGGCCCGCTCTCACACCAATTTTCCTGGAGCAGTTCTGGAGCACGACGTCGGTTACAACAGCGTTCAACAACGATGAACCGCGTTGCACGGAGCACAACTGCTCCAGCCGACCAGCAGGTTCCCTATAACCGCAGGTCAGCACCTTGATCGAACCTGACTGGCAGTGAGGGGGTCAGGGGTTCGAGTCCCCTTAGCTCCACAGGTTTCATGATCGCCCGACCGGCTCATCCCTGCAGGTCGGGCGATATTTTTAGGTGTACCGAAAATTCGTCCTATATGGACCGTTGTTAAGTTACCGTTCAGCAACTGGGGCAGAACTGGGGCACCCGCTGACCCCATTTGAAATACGGCCACCAAACCTGCCCAAGCGCGGCCACCATTCGGGTGAAACCGCCAAAATTCTTCTCGACAAGCCAGCTCCCGGCCACCCATCACCCCGGATGCGGCGCTCGCAGTACGCCAGCGCGCGGGACCGCATCGGCAGCTGGATTCACCACACCGACTGCGCACGTACCACCCGCCGCACAAACGTATGACACCTGTGCCGGACGTACCGCGCCCGACTGGCGGGGTACACCCGCGCCCGCAATCGCGCCACGGAACGCCGCTTGCGAAGTCGGCCACCCAGAATCCGCCACATCACGGCCCACAGGAATGACCCCGACCAATACCACCGCAAAGAGTTGCAGGTTCGCCTCCTGCCGAGGGCACACAAAACATGGGCAACACCGGCAGTCGGGCGATTGGCACTCGAAAACACCTACCAGGTGTAAGTAGCAACCGCTGGCCTACCTGAACGTGGTGCGCCGGATCGGTCTGCGGTGGGTGTCACCATCGAACACGCCGCCAGTGCGGCGCAATTGTGGCGCGTTTTCGTCCGGCACGCGGTCGGTACTGGCTCGGTGTAACACCCTGGCCTGAAAGTACGACTCTGTGTAACACCGATCATGGTGATCACACGTTCGGGCTGCGGCTCGGTGCAAGGAGTCGCACAGGTGAGGCTAATTTCGGTCGAGGCTCGGAACTTCCGTTCGCTGAGGAAGGTATGCGTGCCGGTCCGTGAGTTCCTGACCATCGTCATCGGGGAGAACAACGGCGGCAAATCGAACCTCCTCGATGCGATCAGGCTGGTCACCGATCCGCTCGACGGTAGGCGAGACCGCTACTGGGATGCCGACGATGTGGCGCGGATGCCGGGTGTCGACGAGGTCTCCTTGGCGGCCACTTATGAGGTGACCGCATTCGAGCAGCGGGGCACGTACAGCCAAGGACTGCTCGAGGACATGAAGTCTGTCCGTTACAAGGTCTCGTATAGCCCGCCGGTCGGCACGGAGATACGAGGCAAGGTTCATTGGGTCGCGGGTCATGGCCGCTCCACCGACCGAGATCCGGAGCCGGAGGCGCGTGGTCGTCTGAGGCACATCTACCTTCCGCCGCTGCGGGACGCGCAACGAGAGCTGAACTCAGGTTCGGGAAGTCGGCTGCGGGTGATCCTCAACTACCTCCTGGCGGAACTCGAGGTGGAAGAGCCCGAATTCGTCGGCGAGATGCGGGAGACACTGGAAGCGGTGAGAACCAGCCCCCGCGCCGGAAGGGTTCTTAAGGGAGTGGAGACCGCTGTCCGGACGCCGCTCGCGGACGTTTCGGCTGGTGCCAGCCCGCAGGACGCGGACGTGTCCTTCGCGGACCCGACGCTGCTTTCGATCGCCCGTTCGCTCCGGATTCGCATGGCCGACCAAGGCCTGGCACCGCGCGATATCGTCGGTTCGGGTTTGGGGTACGCGAACCTGCTGTACATCGCGACAGTCGTCGCGGAGTTGCGTGCCGCTCGGGATCATGATCTGACGGTGTTCTTGGTCGAAGAGCCGGAAGCTCACTTGCATCCACAGTTGCAGACGCTCTTGGTCGAATACCTGCGCGATGCCGCGGAAGCCTCGGCCATCGACCCCGTGTCGCCGGACCATGCCGGGCGTATCCAGGTCATCGTCACCACGCATTCGCCACTCATCACCTCGTCCGTCGCGGTCGAGGACCTCGTGGTGATAAAACGTAAGCGCCTGGGTGCAAGCGCTGTACAGGAATGCCTTGATACTCCGCAGGCTCCGACGTCGGACACCGGTGCGCCGCGCGCAGAACTTCTGAGTCTGTTCGAAACCAAGGCGATCCCGTTGGCCAAACTCGACCTGGACGGCGGGCACGCGAAGCTGAAGCGCTACCTCGATGCCACGCGCAGCGCGATGCTGTTCGGCCCACGCGTCGTACTCGTCGAAGGCATCGCCGAGTCGCTACTCCTCCCAGTGTTCGCCAGGCAAGTACTACGCCGCCCGCCGGCGACACCGATCTTCCCGACCGCCCGCAATACCGAAGCGGTTGAGGAAGACCAGGTAGCTCACGACCGCGCAAGCTGGGCGCGTTTCGTCGGGACCACGGTGGTCGCGATCGATGGCGTCGACTTCGAACCGTACGTGCGGGTGCTGCTGACGGAGTTCGACGAGGGACGTATCGCCGAGCGGGTCGCGGTGATCACCGACGAGGACCCGGCCGTTCTCGCGGACCGCCGGACACTTCTCGGCAACCTGGCGTCCGAACTCGGTGCCTCCGACAGACTGAAGGTCTTCATGGCGAAACCGACGCTCGAACCGGAGCTGCTCGCCGCTTCACCGAGCAACAGGGACGTGATCGAGAAAGCATTCAACCGTCAGCGTCCCCAGGCCGGCCCGAAGTTCTGGGCCGAGATCAAGAAGCTGACGGACGAAGCTCAAATCTGTGCGACCTTCCTCGACGAGTTCCAGAAGAAGAAACTCCGCAAAGGTGACTTCGCCCAGGCCGTCGCCGAGCTGAGCACTCAGCAGGCAGGGTTCACCGTGCCCTCCTACCTGAAGGAGGCGATCGTCTGGATCTCCGAGGCGCGGCAGTGACATCTCTGGAACAGCGACGTGCCGCGGCGCGCGAACAGCAGCGGCGGGCGACCTCGCTGCCCGCGCCTCTTTTCGTACAAGCCTGTCCCGGGGCAGGTAAAACTCGGGTGATCGTGGACAGGCACCTCGCCGCGGCCGGTGGCGGTCGCCGCGGCCAGGCCGTGGTGTCCTTCACCAACGTCGCGTGTGACGAAGTCACCCGGCGGTGCCGGGAGGCTGGACGGCCCCATCTCGCCGACTTCCCGAATTTCGTCGGCACCATCGACTCGTTCCTGTGGCGTTACCTCGTCCGGCCCTTCCTCAGCTCGGATCGGACCTGGAACCGCATCGACTCGTGGGAGCGCATCGGCGCAACGGTCGACGTATGGGACGGACGAAGGACGCACACCCTGCGGTTGAGCGATTTCCAGTGGACTCGCGACCCGGGGGCGGAGCAGTGCCGGGCACAATTCCAGTTCAGAACGAAGAACGCGGCGGCGTACAAGACTCTGGAAATCTGGGGATGCTCGACGCCGCGGCGGAACAAGCAGTCCGGCGACGTAACGCACTGGCCAAGCAGGGGCACATCACCGGGCACGAGGCACGTATCCGTGCACTACGTGGATTGCGCCAACAGCGGCGCGACGTGATCTCCATCTTGACGGACGCTTCGACGAGGTCGTCATCGACGAGGCCCAAGACTGTTCCGCCCTGGACCTGGCCATCCTGTCCGAACTGAGGGACGCCGGTATCCCACTGGTCTTCGTCTGCGACCCAGACCAGGCCATCTACGAATTCCGTGGTGCACTGCCCGACCGTGTCCGCTCGTTCGGACACTCGCTCGGAGCCCGCGTGGACCTGGTGGGCAACTGGCGCAGCAGCCCCGCCATCTGCGCGCTCGCCGCGACCCTTCGGCCGACCGCTTCGAGGTCAGCCGACGACCCGGTCGGCCCGAACCACGACGAGCGAGGGGGCATCCTCATCATCCGTGGCTCCGAAGCCCCAGGAGAGGAGATCCTCAGCGTGTTCAACGAGCACGCCGAAACCCAGGGAATCGCACTGGAACAGCGGCTCGTGCTCGCACACGCCGCGTCCAAATTGCCCGGCAGCGCGCGAAACACAGCGGTCACACCTCCGGACAACCACTCGGCCCGAGCGGAATGGGCCGCACGCGTCCTGGTATCGGACACCGCCACTCCTGCACAGCGCGAGACCGCCTGCGAGATCCTCGAACGCACGATGCTCCGCTACTGGTTCGCCGACGCCGAGATCGAAAACCGCACTGTGACCACGGCCTGCGAGCAGCTCGGCGTCGACCGTTCAAGGCTTCGACGCCAGGCCGGGAGGATGGCCGACACGCTGCCCGCCCCGAGGGAGGCTCAATCAGCTGACTGGTGCAAGGCCGCCAACGCCTATCTGAAAACCACACCACCCCTTCCTGGAATGTCCCGGCGTAGCCAGACCGGCAGCCTTCAATCCCGAACCCCGGCCACGAGAGCTATGAGGGGTGCAGGCGGCGCTGGCACTCCGATGGGTCCTCGTCCTCGTGCCAGCGTCGTGCACCAGGTCAAGGGCGAGGAAGCAGAAGCGGTGCTCGTCATCGTGCCCAGCGACAACCGTGCCGATGACCTCATCCGCGCATGGCAGTCCGGGGTACACCCCACCGAGACGGCCGAAAGTCTTCGTGTCCTCTATGTCGCGGCCACCCGAGCGCGACGCCTCCTAGCGATCGCACTCCCCAGCACCCATTGCAACGACATCGCCACCCATCTCAAAGACGCGAACGTACCCTGCGAGATCGTCAATGTGGAGACTTGTGTCCCCGTGGCCGCTGGCAACCTTCAAGGCGGCTAGGAGCGGTTCCTGAAGACGTCGCCGAGAATTCCTCCCCGACTGCGTAATTCGGCTGGTGACCAGCCTGGGCGGCGCGGTGGACGTCAGGTGGCATCTGGCCGCCAGCGCAGCCGCACGCAACGATCGGGACGAACAAGCCGCTCAGAAGACCGGCTCCGGCCGCGGTGGTCTTGGCCAGAGCCCCGTCATGGTAAAGGCAGCACGGGTGGCGGACGAGCGCGCCGCTGAACTGCCGCCGCCAGTGTTATTGAGGTTCGTCCCGGCCGAACGGCAGGCGGGGCCTCCCGATCAGATCGCAAGCTGGCGCTACTTGCCTCGTTTTGTCGGTCCCCCGGCGTAGCGTGCAGGGTCATCGCGAAGGGAGTCGCGCCGATGGTGGGTCACGCTGCCGCAGGAGGCTCTGCTCGAAGGTGCTGGAAGCGCCGTCCAGGATCGACGGCGGAACCCATATGAAGAAGATCGGCGTAGGTTCCCACATCGGCGATAGCGGCGTCGCGCTAATTCACCAGATGGGGTTCGTGTGGCACGAGCGCTGGAACCCGCGACCGCGTGTCACGGGAGGTGGCAGCTCCCGCCGCGCTTGTTCGACTAGGTCATCGTCGTCCGCGTCCTGATCACTGGATGAAGTGACCGAACCAGGAGGACGGGACTGTCCAGAAGCTCCAAGCCGAAGCGGACTCCGCCGGCACTCCCAGGCCAGCGAGGTACCCGTCGAGCAGGTCCGAGGACCGGTCAATCAGACCGCCGACCGTATCCGACGAGGCGTTCACCTCGACGACCAGACCTGGCAGCCTGGTGAAGTCGGGATCAGACACGCCGGTCGCGGCCTCCGACCACTTCACGCCGGCGTCTTGCAAGCTCCTGGCCGGCCAGTGTCAGAGCCGCCGTGGCCACTTTCGCCTTGGTGAGCGCCGTCCGCACCCCCGCGGCAATCTCCTTGACCGATCTCACGGCCCCTCCCCAGAGCATCGTCGAAGGGAGGCTACCCCGAAGATCGACTCGCGGTCTGGTTTTGGCAGGACAAAGACGTCTGTCGCAGTCGTCGGCTTCCTCGTTGGTATGGGCCAGGTTGCCAGCTGATGTTGCCGCGGCACGTGGGTGCCGAGATGCTCGCCGCGATCGCGCTGGGGACGACTCAGCCACCTAGTCGAACATGTGTTCCACTAAGGTGAAGGTCACCGGCCGGCTGGCTGGTGATGCCTTTGGGTTGAGAGGTGGAGGTGGATGGACTGAGTTGGTTGCTACGGGAGCGTGCCACGGGGCGCGAGTGGCGCGTCGAGACAAGCGATATGGCATGGGAAGCCGGAGGTTATGACCTCGGTCGTTTCGAGGTCCATGTGCTGAGCGAGCAGGTGATCGGTGCCCCGGACGGCTATCCTGGCTCCACATCGTCGACAAGCTCTGAGTTCGTTCCCGTGTTAGCCGCCGGCCGAATTAACGCTAATGGTGACTGCGGTGTGGGTAGGGGTGCTGCGGGCGGGTGGACAGCTCCACCATCCGCAGCTGTCGTTCGATGACCAGCAGAGGCGCTGGCTACCCGGCTGGTCGGCGTCGCTTGTCGCGGATGTAGATGACTGCTGGCTTGCCGTCGCCGGGGCTGCGGCGGTCCTGCTCGAACAGGGTGGTCGCGGTGATCAGGCCGCTGAGCTTGGGGTAGCCGTAGTTGCGTGGGTCGAAGTCCGGGCGTTGTTTGGTAATGATGCTGCCCACGGCGGCGAGGGCGGCCCAGCCGTCGTCGTCGGAGGCTGCCTCGACCGCGTTGCGCAACTGGTTCACCAGTGCCGTGTCGGCCTTCAGCTGTGCCCCTGCCATAGCGGCTTTCGGCTTGGGATCCGCTTCCACCGGCGCGGTGGGATTATGGAGGTGGATGAGGTTCTCGGTGTAGATGAACTTGTCGCAGGCCGCCACAAAGGGCTGGGGTGTTTTGCGCTCGCCGAAGCCGTACACGGTGAGGCCGGACTCGCGCAGGCGCGCGGCGAGTCTGGTGAAGTGACCAAGTAGGTAGCTCCGGCGGCACCGGAGCGGACATCATTCCCCAGGCCATGCGATCACGCCCGTAGCGTGACCGATACGCCCTACCTGCCTTCGCTTGCCGAGTCAGCACCACCCCAGCCGTCGGCGTGTGCTGACGTCGCACTCCGCGCTCGAGACGAGGCAGCGCGTGGTTCCGTCCTCCAGCCACTTCCGGACGCCGTTCAGCTGGCCGTCCACGATTTTCTCCGCGAACGGTCCGCACGTGACGCTGACAATGCCGTATCGAGTAGGAGCTCGAGCCACGTGCGCCTGGCGTACTTCGGGGATAGCCCGAATGAACTCGAGGAGTACATGTCCGCGGCGTATCTCATCGGCTTCGGGATGAAGATCAGTAACGAGGTCGACGAAGAGGGCGATCTCGGCTGGGCAATCCAACTATTCACCGAGGAAGACTTTGTACCGGCGAGCGCCGAACTCCGCGCCTGGGCGCTACCCCCAACATCGAAGTCCGAGCCACGTGGACAAGCGAAGAAGCGAACGGCGATCCAATCGGAACCGCCGTTGCAGTCGCCTGCGAGGCAGCCGAGCAGGGCAAATGGGTACGCCTCCACACCCTCGAACGCGGCAGCGGAGAGAGCATCGACGATGGGACAACCACCTCTGAAGTCGTCGTCGACATCTTCGAGGCACCGATTCCACCAGCCGACACCGATGGGTAACGTGTCCCTATGTTGTTGTCAAGCCGCAGCGGGGGTGGTAGCCGGTTCGGGGTGCCGGTAGTAGGTGTGATTGCGGAGCATGGCGAAGAAGACGTCCCCCGCATTAGTCGGCGCCTTTGTGCCGATAGTTGTCGATCTGTACCGGTTGGCCGAATGTCGGCGTGTTAATCATGCGCCCGCCAATGTAGGGGCCTACGTGGTGGATGTTGTTGGGTGCGCCGTAGAATACGAGGTCGCCCGGCAACAGTGGCCTGTCCGACTGGGACCACGGGACCGGCGTTGGCCCCTTCTTGGTTGGCGCCTGCGGGGTCACATTGGATGCGTTGGAGCCGCCAGAACTCGAAAGTAGCGAACCCTGTCTTCGGCATCGTCGATCTGCGCTTCGAAACCAGCCTCCAGCAAGATGGCGTGCATTGCCTGGAGGGTGATTTTACTCGCTGTGGTTACATAGCTGAATAATCCGCTTGTGTCCTGAGCGAGAACCTTCTGGTCGTAGGCCGGACTATTGGTCACTGGTGGTACCCAGTCCAAGGTCACCCCGAAGGGTTGAATACTATGAACCCATACATGCGCCCCCGGGGGAAGACCGAAGGGATCGCCGTTTGGTACAACCGATGCAGCGAAACCCATGCGGGTCAACTCGGTTCGTACCTGCTCGGCCAAGTTCTTCCAGGATTCGATTGCATCGTCTGGCGCACGATAGACTGGGTTGTCCTCAACCTTCGCTTGGTTAAGGTACTGGAATGGGCTAGTCACTTTTCCATCCTGGCGCTAGATGTATTAGTAGATGATGCCATCTTAGCATAGGGCCAGCATTGAACGGCGACGAGATGAAGTCGGCCGGTTTCGGTCGCGCGGACCTCGATGGCGGGCAATGTCGCGGCATGCCACAGAGGTCCGCGCGATACAAAATAGCCTATCTTAGGTGTTGATCCTCACGCGCCTCCGGCTGCCCTGATCTGCAGCAAACGTCGTAACATAAGGTACTCATTGGATGACTCGCCAAGATACTGCACTCCGTACTTGATCAACGTTCCCTCACTCAGCTCTCTTCCGAGAATTTCCGTGCATTCTTTACATGGGGAACGCTCCGTGAAGAGCTCGGTGATCTTCTTGATATCCAGCGATTCGTTATTCGGGTCAAGTTTACGCGCTTCCGCGATCTGCTTTTTAATATCGGCGATGATTCGCTCCTCGGAGTGCATGCCACTGCCGCTAAAAGCGCGAATATATTCATCCCCGAACTTGGGATCCAGCCAGCCCGGCAACTTGGCGACTGCGACATTGACTCCAGCGTTCATGCTGCCAACAGTCCGGCGGTACAGATACGCCAGGTCTCCGAGCTCGTCCCCCCATCGCCCGTACTGAATTTCTCTGAGACACAAGCCATTTGCCGCAGCTGCGACGTTCGCGCGTGCCTGGGCGAGTCCAGCGAGGCACGAACCGGCTTGCTGCCTGATGAACCTCAAGTCGATCTGTGCCAGGCCAGTCCGCACGGCGATTCCGCTGAGGAAAGCTGCGTCGCTGAGTGCGGCGACTCGGGAGGCAAGTAGTGCTTCGGCTGCGAATCCGGTGGCGAGGTCGGCGCCGATGGTGATGAGGAGTCCTGCACCGGCGGCTTCGGCGAGGAAGCCTGCTTCCAGGCCGGCTAGCCCGGCGATCATTGGTGCGGTGCAGACCTCCGCGCAGTACAGTCCGACGGCGACGAGGGCGACGGTGGCGACGATGACGCCGGCGGTGATCCAGAATTGCTCGGTGTCCGCCTCGTCTTGTGCATCGGCGATCGCCTTGTTGATCAGGTAGGTGAGCGCAGGGTTGTAGGTACCCTTCAAGCAGTTGTTGAACGCTTCTTCGCTGTGTCCTTTGAACTGGTTGCAGATCGCGACATTGCGTTCGGATTCGCCCTTGGGGTCAGCGACCATCCGGTTGGCCCGGTTGATGCAGTCGTCGTGGTCCGGACCGGCGGGTACGGCTTCACACGCCTTCTTGGCGTCGGCCTCGAACTTCGCCCGGGCGTCGGTGATCTCCTTGTTCGCCCTATCGATCGCCTTCTTGCGGGCATCGTTAGCGGCAGCGACGGCCGCGTTGGCGTCGGCGCCTGCGTCCTTTGCCGCTTGGTATGCCGCACGCGCGGCGCTCTCGGCGCTTCGTGCGTGGCGGAACGCGATGTTGGCTGACCCTCTTGCGGAGATCGCTGATCGGGTCGCGGTTACCGAGGATTGCGAGGCGCGGGTCGCGGCTTGTTGCGCGGCGGCTGCCGATTGAGCGGCTTGGCGAGCGGATTCCTCCGCTTGCTTGGCGGATTCTTGCGCGCGTCGCGCGTGTCCGGCTGCGTCGTCGGCGAAGCCTTTGGCTCGGTTCGCGTGGTCGGTGGCTTCCGCTGCGGCGTTTCGTGCTGTGGCCGCGACCGCCTGGGCAGTTTCGGCGTTTTGCGATGCGGTTGCCGCGACCGAGGTGATCTCTGCCACCATCCCGGCGACCGCGGCTTGGTGTGCAGCTGCCTCACGGTCGTGTCGGGCGGCGACGTACTGACCGCTCTCACGATAGACACGGATGAGATCGGGTGAGCCGTCCAGCGCGGCTTGGGACAGCATCCGCACTTCTGGGCCGGTCGCCGGATTGGCGATGAGCTGATTGAGTGCGATCCGATCGTCGCTCTCGCGGGCGATGTTCTGCCCGGTGTCGAGGAACTGCCGGTACGCCGCGATGTCCTGGCTGTCCAGTGCCTTCTGCGCGGCGGCGGCGACCGTGGCGTCGCCACGCTGACGAGCGGCGGCCAGGGCCTGGTTGACGATGATCCGGTACTCGGCGTCCTGACCAGCGTAGGTCGGTGACGTCAGGAACCGTTTGACGTCCTCGTCGGTACCTGCCAGAGCCCGCTCGCCTGCTTCTTTCTTGGCGGTAGAGCCGGCCGCGATCAGCTCACGGATCGTGTCTCGGTCATCAAGTGCCGCGGCCCGCGCGAGACCTGCCTTGATGTACTCCCGTACTTCCGGCTCAGTGCCGGCGAGAGCGCCCTCCGCGGCGGCTTTCGTCCAGGAACCCCCAACGGTCACCAGGCGCAGCGCAACCTTGCGCCCGTTGGTTACCACCAGGGCTGGGTCGGCATCCGGCGCGCTGGCCGCCTGCAGGAGCTGCTTGGTCTCAGCGTCACGCTGCTCTTCTTGAGCCGCGTTCCACTTTCGGGTCAATCCCAGGCGGTCATGCGTTGCGACCGCTTTTCGGGCGGACTCGGTGGCCTGTTCCGCGAGGAGGGTGATCCGTTCGTCGTCGGCCTTCCGGGCGGCATCGTAAAGCCGCTTAGCCTGCGCCGCGGCATCGATGGTTGTTTGCGCTGCCGCGCTGGCCGCGTTCGCGTGCTCGGTGGCGAGCCGGGCGGCGTTCTCGGCTTCACCAGCATGAGCAGCGGCATCTTCGGCGGCCGCTGCGGCGATACTTGCGTCGAATGCGGCCCGGGATGCCAGATCCCGCGCGACCAACGCCGCTGCGGCGGCCTCGACCGTGTAGGCCCGTGCGGATGCGGCTGCGCGGTTGGCTCGATCCGCCTGTCGACGGGATTCCGCTGCTGCGGCTTCGGCCTTGGACGCGTCGGCACCCGCGCTACGTGCCCAGCGGGCGGACTCCTTTGCCGCGTCGGCCGACTTGGTAGCGTTTTGCCCGGCTGAACCGGCCGCGTCGACGGCTTCCTTCGCTTTCCCCAGGGCTGTTTGGGCGAGGTCGAGTGCCTGAACGGCCTGCTGTGCGTTCCGTGAGGCGTCAGCGGCATCGATCGAGGCCTTGCTGGCATCCCCGGCCCGTCCCCGGTCCGTGCGGGCGGCCGCTGCGAAGTGCCACGCGGTCGACGAGGATCTTCCCGCCTTGACCGCCGCCGCTGCCGCTCGTGTGGCCGCGGTCGCCGCGATACGGGCCGCCGATGATGCCGCGTTGGCCGCCCCGATCGCGCTGACCGCCGCGCTCGCGGCGCGGTTGGCCGCATCTGCGGCTTGCCCGGCCGCGACAGCAGCGCCTGCGGCGTTGTCCTTGGCCGCTTCTGCCGCTTGCTGAGCGAGTTCGGTCGCCTGACGCGCCAGATCCGCTTCCGCCAGGGCCTTCTCGGCGGAATCTTTCGCAGCCTGCGTTTCTTCCGCTGCCTGCCGCCCCGCGACCTCGGCCGAGGCGACCAGCTCAGCGATACCGGCGGTTTCTTGATCGCGCGCTTCGGCTACTTCCCACTCACGCGCGATGAACAACCGGAGAGCATCAACGTTGTCACTGTCCAAGGCAGTCTGCGCCGCAGCTTTGACCGCCGGGCCGCCTGCCGCGAGGATCTGGTTGACCCGGATCCGCAGGTCATTCGCTTCGGCACGTACGGACGTAACACGCAGGAATTCGTTCAGCGCTTCGGCCGTACCGACGTCAAGCGCTTTCTGCGCCGCCTTCTTCACCTCCGGCCCACCGGCCGCGAGGATCTGGTTGACGCGAATCCGCAGGTCAGTGTCCGAGGCGGCCGACAATCCGGTGTCCAGGAACGCGCGTAACGCGGACGCGTCCGCATCCAACGCCTTCTGTGCCGCGCTCTTTACCGCCGGGCCGCCAGCCGCGAGGATCTGGTTGACCGCAATACGGTCATCCAGCCCGGAGAGTCGATCAAGATTGTCGTTGAGGAACGCCTCGACCTCGGCATCGGAGCCGAGCAGGGCCTTTTCTGCTTCCACCTTGACCTGACTGCCGCCGCTTTGCCAGAGAATCAATACCTTGGCTCGCGAAGTCAGGTTCTGCTGAACTGAGACTGTGGCTTTTGGTGTTGCCCCGTCGTCGGGAGCGCCAGCGGCCGGGGTGACACAGAGATGTACTAGAAGTGCCGCGATCAGCAATGCAATCAGACTGGCTCTTTGCCTTCGCCTGTATCTCATTGTCAAATATTCGACTTTCTATGAGTTGACAACGTTGACACTGTCACGAGTGAAGTGGCGGAGAGTCAATTTTGATTGCCATATTTCCCCCTTTTGTCAGCTTTCGGCGCAACTCGTCTCCACTTGCACGCCTGCGTGGCACACTACTGTCCACTCCCGTACGGCAAGATGTGTTGTGGATCACGTCAAAAATGAGTAATGGTCAAGCCTGGCCGCCGATACCCCATCGCGGCACTGTGTCCGCACGCACTCGATCGAATGGGGGTTGAACGCCGTGCTTCTCAGGCGGAAGCTTTTGCTCATTCTCGCCACGATATTTGCAATGACAGCAATCGGCGGCTGGGCTGCCGGTGCTGTCACTTTTCCGAGGCAAGCCGTGGCTGATGGCCCGAAATCGGTGGTAGAAGACTTCGCGTACCCCGGCGCCGATGGCATCCTCGCCCAGCATGGAGTCGTGCTGGTCTCAGGCGATGGTCACATCGTGTTCGCAGACTGCGCGACCCCTGCCAACGGAAACATCGGCTTGATCCGAGTTCGCACTACGGAATCCGTAGGACAGAACGGGCAAGTGTGCTTCAAGGTCCTCGGTGTTCCGGGACATCTGGAGTTGAAGATTCCCGCAGTGTTCGAAATCCGCGGTGACGGCCTGGTTGCCGGGGCGGGCCACAAGGCGAAGGCCGAGCTCACCACGGACGCTGGTCAGCGCACGGTCGTCGACGTGAATCCCAGCGGCAACACGCCGGTCGGTGTCGGCGCAAGCCCGGACAACCAGCCGACCACGCTACTCGAACTCGACGTGGTCGGCTGACCGCCGCCATGGTGCTCTGAGGGGAAAGTCTTGATGCAACGCTTGAGAGCGGCTGGCTTGTCAATGCTGTCCGCGACACTGGTTTTGGCTGGTCTGCTGACCGGCGCGACCGCAAACGCCGTTACCGGCGGTACTCCGGCGGCGGACGGGAACTACAGCTTCGCCACCAAGGTCAACATGGAGGGTGCGGCCTGCAGCGGGGCTTTGGTGGCATCCGAATGGATCATCACGTCGGCGTCCTGTTTCGCCGGCAATCCGCAGGGCGGGGTCCCAGCCAAGCCGACCACGGTCACTGTCGGCCGGACCAATCTCGCCGGTACCGCCGGTCGGGTCGCCAAGGTAACGAACCTCGTGGCTCACCCCAGCCGGGCCGTGATGCTCGCGAGACTCGACACGACGATCACCGACATCACGCCGGTACCGGTCGGTACTGCCGCCGCGACTGGCGAGAAGCTGCGGCTGGCGGGCTACGGTCGCACGGCGACCGAGTGGGTGCCCGACAAGTTGCACTCGGCGTTGTTCGCCGTCGGTACCCCGACCGCGGCAGAGTTCCCGCTCACCGGTGACAACGGCGCGGATGCCTGTAAGGGGGACGCCGGGGGAGCGGTGTTCCGCGAGGTGTCCGGTCGCGCGGAGCTGGCCGGTGTGGTGAGCACTTCCTGGCAGCACGGTTGTCTCGCCGTGACCGAGACGCAGCAGGGCACGACGGCCACGCGCACCGACGACCTCGCCGAGTGGATCCGCCAGCAGACCTTCGTCCCCACGGCCACGGCCGTCGACCACGCGATCACGGTCAAATGGGCCCCGGTATCGGGTCAGGGGCAGTTGACGTACCGGGTCTATGCGGGCGAGGACTCCACGGTTCCGGTGGCTGAAGCTCGCCGCATCGGCTCGACGACGGGGACCAGCTTCACGCACAAGTCGCTGTCCGCCAAGAAGACCTGGTACTACCGGGTCGTCACGACGTTGGCCGGTGGGGCGGAGTTGGTGTCCAGCGTTGTTTCGGCGACCACACCGGTTCCCACTGTGAGTGACTTTTCCGGTGACGGTAAGGACGACATCGCCACCTTCACCCGTGGTAGCACGGCGGCTGTTTTCGCGGCCGTGTCCGATGGTGCCAAGTTCGTGGGCAATTCGGTCAAATGGCACAACCGGTTCGCGTTGTACAACGAAGTGCCGCTGGCCGGTGACTTCGACGGGGACGGCAAAACGGACATCGCGACCTTCACCCGGGGAGCGCTCGGTGATGTGTATGTGGCGCTGTCCGATGGTGGCAAGTTCGTCGGTGACTCGCAGCAGTGGCACGGCGATTTCGCGTTCGGCGAGGAAATCCCCGCGGTCGGTGACTTCGACGGCGACGGCAAGGACGACATCGCGGTCTTCACCCGCGGGACGACGGCCTCTGTATACGTGGCCTTGTCGGACGGCAAGAAGTTCGTAGGCAACGGCGTGAAGTGGCACGGACGGTTCGCCGGTGGCGCCGAAGTTCCTGTGGTCGGTGACTTCGACGGTGACGGCAAGGACGACATTGCCACCTTCACCCGCGGCACGGCGGGCGACGTCTTCGTGGCGTTCTCCGACGGCAGTAAGTTCGTCGGTGACTCCCTGCAGTGGCACGGCGATTTCGCGTTCGGTGACGAGATTCCCGCATCAGGCGATTTCGACGGCGATGGTAAGGATGACATCGCGGTCTTCACCCGTGGGACGGCGGCGGATGTCTATGTGGCGCTGTCGAACGGTGTGAGGTTTGTCGGTAATTCCGTGAAGTGGCACGACAACTTCGCCTACGGGACCGAACTACCCGCGATCGGTGACTTCACCGGCGACGGCAAAGCCGACATCGTCACTTACACGCGCGGCACTAGAGGAGACGTGTATGTCGGGGCGTCCGACGGGACCAAGTTCGCGGGTGCTTCCGTTCTGTGGCACGGCGATTTCGCCTTCGGCGAAGAGGTGGCCGCACCAAGGGCGTTCGCACTCGGATTCTGATTAACCGGCCGGTGCCGGGCAGGGCGTCACCGCCCCGCCCGGCACCGGTCCTTTTCGGGGGACACGATAGAGTGAAGCAAGATCGTTTAAAGGGGTCTTGCCCAGTCAAGGACAGTGTTGTCGCGTCACAGAACTCTGGGTAGTTGTTCGTCTTTCGGTTACCTGGAGAATCAGTTGAGCACAGTCACCATTGAATCCGTGCCCGCGTCCGGCGGCGTCGGCGGAATCCGTGTTCGGAGCCGTGTCCGGACGTGGAACTGGATTGTGATCGGGGCCACGGTCGTCGGGTTTGTGGTGCTTGCCTGGCAGCGGCGCTGGATGAGTGATGACGGGCTGATCGTGCTGCGGACGGTCCGGCAGATCCTCGCGGGCAACGGGCCGGTCTTCAACATCGGGGAGCGGGTCGAGGCCAACACCAGCACGCTGTGGACGGCGGTGCTCGTGCTGGTCGGCTGGACCCCAGGCGTCAGCCTCGAGTGGATCTCCGTGATCGTCGGACTGGTGTTCTCGGCGGGCGGCCTGTTCCTGGCCCTCGACGGTGCCTGGCGACTGGCCGGGCCTGCCGCATCCACCTTCGTGTTCCCGGCGGGCGCGCTCGTCGTGTTGGCGCTGCCACCGTTTCGTGACTTCGCCACCTCTGGTCTGGAGACGGGGCTGATCAGCCTATGGCTCGGCGGAACGTGGTGGCTCCTGGTGCGGCGCGGGATGGAGCAGCCGTTCGGCCCGGTGTGGGTGACTGCCGTGGTCATCGGGCTGGGTCCGCTCGTGCGCCCGGACCTCGCTCTGTTCAGCCTCGTCGCCATGGTCGGGTTGCTGGTGCTCACCTGGCAGGGCTGGGGCCACATTGTGGTTCCGCTGGCAGCTGCGGCTGTGCTCCCGGTGCTGTATCAGGTGTTCCGGATGGGCTACTACGGCCTGATCACCCCGAACACGGCGCTGGTGAAGGAAGCCTCCGAGGCGTTGTGGGACAGCGGATGGGCATATTTCGGCGACTTCACCGATCCGTACCTGCTGTGGATTCCGGTCGCCGCGTGTCTGCTCGCCGGGGTGGCCCTGGTGTGGCGGAAGTCCGTGGATCGCCGAGTGGCGGTGCTGGTGGCTGTGCCGGTGGTGGGAGCCGTTCTGCTGGCGGCGTATGTCGTCCGGGTCGGCGGCGACTTCATGCACGGGAGGATGTTGCTTCCCGCGACGTTCTGCCTGCTGCTCCCGGTGATGGCGATCAGGGTGACCAAGCTGACGTTCGTGCCGGTCGTCGCGGTCGCAGTCTGGGCCGTGGTCGCGGGCGGCTGGCTACGAACCCCTTATGCCGGTCTCGAGGAGCCGATCGACGAGCGTGAGGTCATCGCCGACGAGCGAGCCGCCTACGTCGCGGCCAGCGGGACCGAGCACCCGATCCTGGCGAGCGACTTCCGGTTGTTCGCCGAGATGGCCGACGACGCGCGTAAGCAGCTGGCCGCGCAACAGACCCCGGCCGTTCACGTGTACGCGGAGTCGACGGGCTGGGTCGCGTACCCCTCCGCGAACGGCCGCGGCGTACTCACCTACTTCAACATCGGCGGCCCCGGCATGCTGCTACCGCTCGACGCGTGGGTGCACGACCCGATCGGACTCGTCAACCCCGTGGCGGCGCACAGCACCACCATCCCCGGACGGCGGATCGGGCACAGCAAGTTCGCCGGCTCCAACTGGGAAGTCGCCGGCCTCGGCGCGGACACGACGGAGGTCGCAGCGGCGCGAGGCCAGTTCAAACAGGACAATCTCGACGCGATCCAGAGGACACTGAGCTGTCCGCACACCAAGGAGATGCTCGACTCCGTCCGCGCGCCGCTGACCTTCGAGCGGTTCTGGGAGAACCTGATCCACTCGGTCGGCCGAAGCGGACTGCGCTACGACCGCAACCCCGCGAACGCACAAAACTGCGGATGACACGGCCTCACTGGGCTGCAGGTTGTGAACTGTCCACCCGAGTTCAATACCCATCGGCGAACGCACGCTCCTGCTGCCCAGCGTAGGAGCGTGCGCATCCGACGTATCCACATGGCTGATCGACCGCACTGGCACAGCACCACGAATTCACACGAATTTCCCTGGGGCAAACCTGGGGCACGGTGGCAGCCAGAACCGTAGCCAACAACGCCGAACGGCGGATAAGGGCAGCCAATCACATCTACCGACCTGCGATTTCCCAATAACCGCAGGTCAGAGGCCCACCAGGACCTCACTGGCAGTGAGGGGGTCAGGGGTTCGAGTCCCCTTAGCTCCACCCTAGGGGTCTTACTAGAACAAGTGCCTGAATGAAGGCCACGAAGTAGGACCGCGACGCCTGAAGGCGAGCAAGGACCACCCGCATTGCGGGTGGTCCTTTTGATTGTGCCCTCCGCGCTGGTTGCTGCGGTCCGCTGACCTTGGATGGCGTGGAGCTCGGCGAAGGGCTCACGGAGCTCACCCTCTGTGATCTTGTCGTCCTCGATGTAGAGGGTGTGGAAGATAGCTTGGTTGAGTAGGCGGCGCTGTTGGTCGTTGCAGCGTCGGTACAGCTGGTCGGGCTGTTCGAGGAGAGCAAGGCCGGCGTTGACGAGCTGGGCGCTGTCGGTGAGGTCGGCGTTGGCTGTGTGCAGGCGATCCTCCAGCCGGCGGCGCTCGCGGGCGATGTCGCGCAGCTTCTCCTTGACTTTGGTCTGCGGCAGCGTGCTGTCGGCTGCGAGGTCGATCAAGTTCTCCTCCTTGGTGTCGAGTTCCTTGAGTTGTGCGGTGATCTGCTTGCGTAGCAGGCGTGCGGACTTTTCCTGCTCGCCGAGCACGGCATCGATCTGGTCGCGCATGTCAGTGATGAACGGCTGGCTGAAGCGAATCGCGGAGTAGTGGCGCTCGACAGCGTCCTCGACGAGCGTGACGTTGACGTGGGGTGCTTGGCACAGCCCCTTTTGCCGGCCGCGGCAGAAGAAGTACAGGTACTCGGCGCCCTTCGAGTTGATGGTCCGTTGGATGATCATCCGCCGCTTGATGCCGTCGCATTGGCAGCGTCCACAGAAGAGCGATCCTTTGAGGTAGTGGTGGTGGACGCGACGGCGTTCTTGTGCCGTCATTCGCGATTCAAGGATCTCCTGAACTGTCTCGAAGAGGTCCTCGTCGATGAGCGGTTCGTGCCGCCCTTGGATTTCTTCGCCGTCGTACTCGACGTATCCGAGGTAGTAGCGATCACGCAGCATTTGCGAAATCTTGTTCTCGGACACCTTCTTGGCGGGGTGTCGCCGGGTGGCCCTGGTGCGTAGGCCGCGGTCGTAGAGCTCGTCAGCCAGCTCTTCTTGCGTGTAGTCGCCGCTGGCGAAGAGCTCAAAACCCAGCTGAACAAAGGGCGCCCGTTCGGGATCGACGATGATCGTGCGGATGACGCGGCCGTCGGAGTGGTCGATGTGGTTGAGGTAGCCGAGCTTCGCGCGTCCGAGCGTGCCGCCGTTGCGGGCTTTCTGGCCCATCTTGTAGGCGATGTCGGCACCGGACTGGCGGGATTGGTACTCGTTGAACGTGGCCAGGATGCCGTGCATCAGCTGGCCGACCGGGGTGTCGTCGATGGCCTCGGTGGCCGAGACCAGGGTGACGCCGCGCTTGCGCAGGTCTGCCATGACGATCGCGTCGTCGTAGCGGTTCCGCGCCATGCGCGAGAGTTGGTAGATGATGATGACGTCAACGTCGCCCTGGCTGCGCACCCGCGCGAGCATCTGTTGGAATGCTTCGCGTTTGGTCATCTCCATGGCTGAGCGTCCGGGCTCGACGTACTCGTCGATGACCGTGACGCCCAGGTCCCGCGCCTTGCGCAAGCACGCTTCCCGTTGGGCCGGAATGGAGATGCCTTCCGGGTTGTAGTCGGTCCGGACTTGCCCGGTCGAGGACACGCGCAGATAGATCACTGCGCGAGTGCCGTGGGCAAGGTCGTCCATTGGCGGCTGGATAGGGATGGTGACGTCCTGCTGCAGTTCATCGATGAAGTCGGCATAAGCGCTGGTCATGACACCTCCTTCTGAGGGCGGCCTGGACGGAGGACCGTGCAGCCGGCGAGTGGGTCCGGGCGGCTGGATCGCGCGCTCCCGGCGAGCGGCGAATTCGTGGCCGGGTTGCTGTTTCTCAACGGCTGCGGAACCGCGCGAGCATGCGTCGGAACAGCTGGCGTTTCGGCCGTCGCCAGAGTCGAGCGTTTGGGTCGACGTACTCGTCGATGAGCGAGAAACCCAGTTCCCGCGCCTTGCGCAGACATGCCTCACGCTGGGCCGTGACGCTGTGGTCGGTCTCGGCCCGTCCGGGCGAGGCCACGCGCGTGTAGATCACCGCGCGGGTGGTGGGCGCAGGGGCATCCGACGGCTGGAGTTCGTTGTCCGAGTTGGCGTAGGCGGTGGTCATGACACCTCGTTATGAGTCGGTCTGGATGGGGATGTTTTGGTCGGCGCAGTGGGCTCCGGCGGGATTTGCAGTTAGCCGGCGAGCGGCGATTCGTCGGCGGATTGCTGGTCGTGGCGACGCCGGTCGCGACGATCTGCGAGTGCGCCGGTCTGCTCGATCTCCGCGACGGCACTCAACACGCGTACGTGGAAGAGGCCGTGCGCGGTCTCCGTGTCGAGGGCGGGATCAGTGGCCGAGACGACCCGCACGCCTCGGGACGTTAACTCGTCGAGCACGAAGGCGAGGTGCTGTGTCTTGCGGGAAAGGCTGTACAGGTGGTTGACGACGAGCACGTCGATGACTCCGGATCGGGCTGCCGCCAATACCCGTTGCAGCCCAGGACGCTTCAGCGTGCCGCCTGATGCGTAGTCGCTGCTGCGGAGAGCGATGTGCCAACCGGGTTGGGACGCGACGTAGGTCTGCAGGTGGTCGCTTTCGCGGAGGGTGGGCCACCGCTGGTAGAGGCCGACGCGTACCGGCCGTCGAGCCCGTGGGTGTGCGGCTCGGCGGCTGCGGGGATCGCAAGTGGCAGGCGGCATTGTGGTGAACCTTCCTTTCGAGTCATTGGCGAGCGGCTTCGATCCGCTGGGTTCGTTGCGCAAGCGCGAACGCGCGACGTCATGCCGCGTCGCGGCAGTGATCGGGGTGGCTGGCGTCCGCGGTGCCTGGCTCGGCGGGCAGCGTTTGCTCGCTGGCTTCGGTCTGCGCCAGGTCTGCCGCGAGGCTGGCGACCACCCGCGCGAGCTTGCGCATGTCGGGGGGATCGCGGCGAACGCCGCGCACCACCACGTTGCGCACAGCTCTGCTCGCGCCAACGCGCCGTCGGGGTTGCCTGCTCGGCGCGCTGACGGGGCTTCCCTGCTGCTCTTGGTCGGCCGGAGCAGGAACGTCGGCGCAGTTGTTGTCGGCCTGATCGGGGTTGCGAGGTTGAGCGCACATGAGCGCCCCCTTCGTGCCCGTGAGGCCCGCGGCTGGCGGAGGTTCACGGGGCTGCTGGTCGGCGACAGGAACCGTCGACACAGCGGGCACTCCCAGCTGCCGACACCTGCGGTCGCCGATCCGCGCGAAGCGGGTTTCGCGGCGATGCGGGCACGCACCATGACGTGCGTTAAATGAGCTGGGACCGCCAAAGCTGTCACGACCAACGGGCCTCTGCTCCCCGCATGCGTCCGTGTGGGGCCGGCGCTCGTGGCCGTGCTGGACTCTTGCCGTTCGGTAGGACTGTGTGCCTTGCCGAACTGGTGCTGGGTCACCTCGTCAGCTCGGGGTGGGCGGTCGACGCGAGTCCAGAAGAGCGCTACCGGCGCTGACCGCGAACCGCGGCGCGTCGGCATGGCGATGAACGTGATGGGTGCCGAAGCACCTCCTCTCTGTTGAACCGGGGACAGATGCGCCATTCAATTAAGGTAACACCTGAATAGATCTAGTACAGCCTGTGTATCTCAAGTTCTATCTGTTCGTGGGTGTGTGTCTGCTAAACACGCCGAACGTGCGGCGGCCAGCTTCGGTCGCCGTCGGGGACACTGAGAGTCGGTTGGCGACGGCGCGAAGCGCCTCGGAGCGACGAACACGGGACGGCAGCGGGTGCAGATCGAGTGGCGGCTGCGGAAGGTCATGGCCTCCCGCGACGTCTGGACCGCGACCCAGTTGCGCGAAATCCTCATCCAGCGCGCCGGGTTCGAACTGTCTCTCCAGTCGGTTGACGTGCTGATCAAGAAGCAGCCGGTCCAGGTGAAAGTGGCGACCTTGCAGGCGCTGTGCACGACGCTGCGGTGCACGCCCAACGAGCTGTTCGGAATCGACACTCCACGCGATGTCTCGCTCGTCGAACCGGACACCACGGAGTCCCGCGGCGAGCAGTGAGCCCGCGGCGGCGAACGCGGCGACGGCCATCACGCGGCCCTCCCCAATACCTGCGGGGACACGGTGTCCGCAGACAGCCCTGCCGAACCCAGCGTGGTTCGGATCTGCCGATACCAGCTGAGCGCGAAGCGCAGACAGTTCGACTCGGTGCGATGGCTCGGACCGCATCCGGATACGTATCGACCGCGCATGCTCCAGGACATCGAGTCCGAACTGGCGAGAGCTTCGGCGTACCGGTTGAGGCCGGTGATCTTGATGCCGAAACCGTGGAGGTTCAACTCGCGCGTGGCGAAGGCGCGCATGATGCGCTCCACGTCGGCGCTGCTCTGGCGCCGGCACACCGTGCCGATCCCGACGAGCGGCTCGGCGGCCAGATCGATCCCGGCCTGCTCGTAGAAGTCGGCGCAGCGTTCGTAGTCCGACAGAGTCCAGCCTTGCAGCGTCGGCACCCAAGGGAGCTCAGGCGCGAGTTCCCGCAGGCGGACGAGGTTGCGCACGGTCCGCCGTTGATGCTCGCGGATCGTCAAGCCGGTGCGTTTCAGGATGCGCTGTTCGCACATCCAGTCCTGCGGCGCCGCCCAGGCGAGGTTGCCGATCTCGTCGGCGTAGCGCCGGACCGTCTGGACGTAATCCTTCTCGTCGATCTGCCAGCGTCCGTGAAGCTGCAGCTCTGTGAAGCCGCCGGAGTCGAGCGCCCATTCCGTGATGGCGCGGGGCAGGGTGCGGCGGTGGCCGAGCCGCCGGTGCGACACCAGCAGCGGGATGTCGGGCACGCGGGTCAGCCAGATGGGTTGGTGGACGCCGAGGTAGAACCTCACGCTGGCATCGCCCTCCGGCGAGCGCGGACACCAGCAAGCACAGCGACCGCCAGGGCCGTGGTGGTGGTCTTCCCGACGAGTTGGCCGGTGAGGTAGGTCAGCGAGCCGAAGGCCAGCGGCAGGAACAGCAGGCTGTCGACGAGCAGTCCAACCGTGTTCGACGCACTCACGGCGGCGAGGTGACTCCAGTCGCGCAGCGGGGTGTAGATGGCGAGGTCGACAAGTTCGGAGACGGCGAAGGCCGCCGCGCTGGCGAGCGCGATGCGCGGCTCGGCGACCAGTCCGGACAACGCCGCGCCGAGGGCGATCGCGAGCAGCGTTGTCCGGGTGCCGACAGCGTCCTGCAAGAGGTCCCGGACGGTGAATGCGAGCCCGGCGAAGAACGCGCCTGCGGGAACGTGCAGGCCCGCGATAGCGACCGCTGGCCAGAGTGAGGTGGCCCAGTTCGCGCCGGCGATCGTCGCCGCGTACCCGGCGAACAGGACCACGGCGGCGACGGTCCACCGGCGGATGTTCATGCCGCGCTCGGCGGGGAGTCGGCCGGGTCTGTCGCACTGGGCGGGAGTTCAGTGGGGCCGGGCTGGGCGCGGTGGAAGGTGCGCTCGTCGACGAGTGGCTCGTGCACCTTTGGCGCCGAGGTGACCCACTGCTCGATGGGTGCCGGGCGGCCGGCGATGGTGCGGGCCCAGACCTGGCGGCCGGTGTACTTGACGTTGGTGACGATCCGCCGGACGGCCTTGGGGGTCCACCGCCCGTTGGGCACCGGGGCTGCGTACTGGCTCGGGTCGCTGTTGAGTCGTGCGGCGATGACGGCGAACGTCAGGCCGTGGTCGGCCCGCCAGATGAAGATCTGCTTGACGGCGGCGGCGGTCTGCCAGTCTGGGACGAGGACCGCCCGCAGTTTGCTGTGTCCGCTGGGGTCGGTGACCCGGATGCGCAGGGCGCGGTAGCCGTAGGGCGGGGGCCCGATCTGGTAGCCGGCGCGGACGAGTTCGACCATCGCCTGGCGGGCGCGTCGGGTGGTCTCGGCGTGGTGCGCGGCGGGCGCGGCCCACTGGATGTGGTTGCCGCGGGCGTCGACCAATTCGCTGTTACTGGTCGGGTCGTCCGCACCTGCTTCGGTGTCGACGGCGGAGGTATCCGACTGCCTTGTCCACAGGTTTGTCCACAGGTGGGACCACCAGGGTGGACGCGTCTCGGGCACAGGTGTGCCGGTGCACTGGTGGCGGGCGGCGGCGCGAAGTGCAGCGCGCTTGCCGCGGAACTCGGGATGCCAGCCGCATTCACGGCAGTACAGGCGCGTCGTCATGCTGCTCGTCCCCAGCCGGGGTAGGTGACGCGGTTGACGGCGGGCCGGATCACCTCGTCCTCGGTCGGCCACGGGATGCCGACTGCCGCGGCGGCGGCGAGTTCGGCGTCGTGGGCGAGCTGGAAGACAAGCACTTCGTGGTGCGCGGAGAGCGCGGTCGGCGCGCCGGCAGCGAGTGCTCGGGCGGCAGCGCGGCGTTCGGCAAGCGAAGCGCGGGTGACCAGCCGGCTGCCGCGCAGTCCGGCGGTCAGTGCGATGCACCGCTCGACCGGTGCCAGCCCGGCCGAAGTTCCGGCGGCGAGCACCGGTGTGGCCAGGTCGACCAGCGAGCCGTCCGGACACCGGAGGGGCCGCGCGACGACGGCGACGTGTCCGCCGGATCGCAGCAGCGGCTCGCAGTAGAGCAGTGTTGTGGCAAGGTCGGCGAGGGCGGACTCGACCGGGTCGCGGCCCGGACCGGTCGCGCGGTCAGGCGCGGTGCGCAAGCTGGTCAGGATGAGTCCGACTCGTCCGATCAACCCTGCGGCCCGGATGGTCGCGAGCACCTTGGGGCGGGCGTCGAGGACCGAGCCGTCGCGCCACGCGCCTGTGGTCTTGGCGGCGGTGACGTTGGCGCGAGCGAGCGTCCACCACTGGGTGCGGGCGGTCAGTCCGAGCGCGCGACGGTCGGCGCGCAGCGCCTCGGTCAGCACGGTGCCGGCCCCGCAATCCGGGTCGAGAACGAGGTCGCCGGGACGGGTGTAGGTGGCGATCGCATGGGCGGCGACGGCGGGTGGAATCCGCTCGGTGTCGGTCTCGGTGCCGGGCACACAGCCGGTGTCGCGCAGCTGCGCGAGAGTGTCGCGCTGCCCGGTCGGCCAGACCGATAGGGACGGCATTGAGGGCTCCTCCCCCGGTGGCAGGGGGAGTGGCCAGGGCGACGTGGGACGGTCAGCCATTGGAGGTCTCCTCCCCGTCGGCGGTGTCGGTCGGGGCCGGCTGGCGGGTGAACACGAAGAGGTCGTCGTGCACCTGGATGTGCCGAGCGGGCGTCGCGAGCGGTCGTGCCGGAGCCTGGGAACGGGAGTGCGTGGCCGGGGTCGCGACGGCGAGTGCGCCGTCGCGGACGGGCACGCGCAGCAGGGCGATGCGATCGATATAGCGCAGTCCGGCATGGTGCGCGGCGCGCACGAGCGAGCTTGCGGGGTCGGTGAGCCGACCACGGGCTCGCTCACCGTGTGTGATGACGGCAAGGGTGCCGGTCGGGGTGAGCAGACCGGCCCAGTCGGCCGGACGGACCCCGTCGAGGGTGCGCGGTTCGGCCGTGGTGATGACGAGGTCGTAGCGGTCCGGACCGACGCCGGTCGCGGTCGAGTGCGGTCCGGGACGACGGTGTGCCCACGGCTCGGCGGGCTGGTCGGTGGTCGGACTGGCGGTGCGGGGTCGGGGTCCGGACTCGGCCTCGGCCGACGCGTCGCCGGAGTGTTCGCCGGCCAGGTTGGGGTGCGCGACGGCCGTCTGAGTCCGGATGCTGCGGCCGAGTCGTACCACGGTCCAGCCCGCTTCGTGTAGTCCGGCGTACGGGCCGGGCCGGGACTGGTTACGGCCCGCCGTTGGTGACCACGATGCGGGCGGCGCGAGGTAGGGCGCGGGGGCAAGCAGGAGCATTCGCTGGCCGGGCTGGGTGTAGGTGGTGACGATCTTGATGACCGCAGTCAGCAACCAGTTGGCGAGCAGCCCGGTGCCCTCACGGAGTTCGTCTTGAGCGCACGGCCAGACGGTGCTCGGCTGGGCGGGACGAGGATGGTGCAGCGTGAGGCGCAGGGTGCGTAGGCGTGGTGTTCGCCGCCTCTGCGGTAGCGGGATCGGGACGGTCGGGGGGTCGGTCGGGCCGTGCTCCTGGGAGCCGTCTCCTGGGGAGCCGTTGCCGTGTGTCGGGGTCATCGCGGGTCTCCTCCGACGAGGTGGGGCTGTGCGTTCTGACGCCCCTTAACTCTGTATTTCGACCCCGTTTTGGACACGCCTCGCCAAACTTATTTGAGATGGCAAAGGTGCATGTTAATGGCGACTTGGCGTGATTCGAACAGTTCTGCCAAAGCCTCGACGCTGAGCCGCTCGTTCCGTCGACCCAGGTCGGCGCCCACCGTCTTCTGGGCCACTCTGTGGTCAGATTTTTCAAGATTTTTCGGCGGTGCCAGGTTGAGCTTGAGTGCCGACTGTATCCGGGCGCAGTTCGGCTACTAGCGTCGTACTAGTGACCAACTATAACTGCAGTTCGTCGGCTACTAGCGTCGATCGGGTTACGCGGGCCACGAGGGCGCTTTGTTGATCTTGCTTCATGGTGTTCGTGGGATGAAATAGTAGTTCGCTAGTAGCCTCGGCGCGGTTCGCTAGTTGGCGCCTAGTAATGATGTGGTATTTCCGTGGTATCGGTCGTGGCTTCCTGACGTCGTTGTTGTTCACATCGACGCCGTGGGAGTCACGACATGGCAGCACAATCCGTTTTCCGTCGCGCTGGCGACGAGGCCGTCCCGAACTCATTGGATATCGCGCGGGACACGTTTACCTGGCTAGTGACCGGGCCGCACCCGATATCGCTGAACGGCCGGCTCTTTCCCGGTCTGCCGGACCGGCACATTGCGCTGGACGAGGTCCGCGACCGACTGCTGGCGCGCCGGTGCCCGCAGGCGACGCGGGACGCGGTGTGGGCGCATCTGGTGCTGCGCTCCCGTACTGAAGGAGCGACCTGGACGATCGCCGCGGTCGGGGTCGCACTGCCCGCGCTGACTTCTGTCGCGGCGACCTTGACCAACCGGTTCGCCAACGATCCGGCCGACGTGCACGCCGAGGTTCTGCGCGGCTTCCTGACCGCGTTGTCGACCATCGATCTGCGTCCGCCGCGAATCATGCTGCGGCTGCGGTGGGCCGCCTACCGGTCCGGCTACTACGCGCTCGCCGAGGCGCTGGCGGGTCCGACTCCGGTCGCGCCAGGGTTCCGATCCACCCCGCCGCACGCGCCGTGGGGTCACCCGGATCTGGTCCTTGCCCGCGCGGTCGCGGACGGAGTCCTGACTCAGACCGAGGCCGCGCTGATTGGTGCGACTCGGTTGGAAGAGGTGCCCGTCGCGGACTGGGCTGCGCGGCACCAGACCGGCGAGTGGGCGGTCTACAAGGCGCGCAAACGCGCCGAGCTCCGGCTCGCCGCGTACCTGCGCGAGGGCGTCGCCGAGACCGATCCGACCGACCCGTTGACCGACCAGGTAGCCACCGCAGTGGCCCTGGCGCGACCGGTCGCACCGGCCCGCGACTTGCCGCGGTCGTCACTGTCCGTGTCGGTTAGTGAGGTCGAGTCGGGGCAGAAAATTCAGGGTCGCGTGTCCAAAACGGATGCGAAATCCGGAGTTCAGGGCTGCGGGACATCCCCGCGCTCAGCCCGACCTTCGGAGGTGCCCCAATGCGCCTGATCGATCGATTCTTCCCCGCCGCGAGCGGACCGCGCAGCGCCCGCCTCGATGGCACTCCGCAGCCGCCGGCCGAGGCCCCAGCGTCGAGCACGCCGGCCGAGATCACCGGCAGCGAGCCGACCAGTGCTCCGGTCACTAGGCCGGAGGCCTGGGTTCCGGTCCGTCCCCGCCGCTGGTCGCACGTGGCGTTGATTGTCGAGCTGGCGGTCCTCGCGCTGCTGGCGTCGGCGTCGGCGGCGCACGCCGACACGATGGTCGTCGCTCTGGCAGATTCGGTGACCACGGTCCTGAACAACGTCCGCAACTGGATCATGGGCATCTTGGCCGGCTTGGCCACGGTGTTCCTGTCCATCGGCGGTGTCCGATACGTGATGGGCGGTGGCGACCCCGGCGAGGTCGAGAAGGCCAAGACCGCCTTCAAGTCCGCCGGGTGGGGCTACGGCCTGGCAGCGCTCGCGCCGCTGGTCGTGGAGATCCTCAAAGGGATCGTGGGGGCCTGACCGATGGCCGGCACCCCGCCCACGGTTCGCCCGTACCGCCGGTCCGGCGGACCGGTCGCGACCGCTGCCGCCGGACGAATCGACGGGGACCGAGCGATGCTCTCCCCGGTCTCCGACGCCAGCGCCGACCGGCCGCCGGCTGGTCGGCACTGGCGCTGGTACGCGGGCTGGATGCTGGCGCTGAGCGTCGTCGTGCTCCTGGTCGGGGTCCTCGCGGTCAGCGCCTCGGCGCAGCCGACCACACCGAACCCGGATCCTTGCTTGGGGCCTGAGCCGCGGCCGATCCCCTGTGCCCCGCCTCCCACACCGACACAGCCCACACTCCCAATGCCGAGCGCGCCCAGCCCATCGACGGCGCCGCCAAGCACGCCGTGCACGGGTGAGGACTGCATCCCGCAGCCGACCACGCCGCCACCGACAAGTGGCCCGCAGCAGCCCGGCAGCGGCAACGGTGTCAGCGACTCGGACTGCGGGATCACCGACATCGGTGCCTGCATCACCGAGGCCATCAACTCGGCGTTCCGCAGCATCGTCGAAGCTGCGCTCTCGCCGATCCTGGAACTGATCGGGCACACCGCGCTGTCCACACCGACGATCAGCGACCTACCCGGCATCGGCGAACTCTGGAACAACTCGTGGGAGCTCGTGGTCGCTGCCTACGGCCTGCTCATCCTCCTCGGCGGCATCGTCGTGATGGGCCACGAGAGCGTCCAGGCGCGCTACTCGATCAAGGAGATCGGGCCCCGGATCCCGATCGCGTTCATGGCCTCGGCATTGAGCTTGTTTTTCGCCGACAAGCTCATCCGACTGGCCAACGGCCTGACCCTGGGCATCCTCGGCGACGGGGTCAACGCGCCCTCGCTGGGCAACACCCTCAAGGACGCCGTCGCCGGCATCCAGACCGGCGGACTGTTCATCATCCTGGTCGGCCTGGTGCTCGTCGTGGTGGGCCTGGGCCTGCTGGTCGTCTACGTGGTCCGGATCGTCATCACCCTCGTCTTGATCATCTCGGGCCCCTTGTTCCTGATGTTCCACGCCCTGCCGCACACCGACCCGCTGGCCCGCTGGTGGTGGAAGGCGATCACCGCGACGCTGGCGATCCAGGTCGCTCAAGCGCTGGTGCTGATCACCGCAGTGCGCACGTTCCTGTCCGGCGGCGTGCATCTGTTCGGCTCGACGCTGTCCGCGCTCGGCACGCTGGTCGCCGCGATCGCCTTGTTCTTCATCCTGTTCAAGATCCCGTTCTGGTTGTTATCGGCCGCCAAAGTCAGCTCTGGCCGGTCGTTCCTCGGAGGGCTGGCGAAGGCCTACATCGCGGCGAAGACCTTCGGCATGGTCGCCGGGAAGACCGGCGCACTGGGCAAGGTCGGCGGCGCGGTCGGGGCGAAGAGCGGCGGCGGAGGTGGTGGGGGTCGCGGTGGCGGGTCGGCAAATTCGCCGTGGCCTGCTCAGGCGCGCCTTGCGCCCACCCCGGAGATGGTCAACAAGCGGCTCAAGGCGGCCCAGGACGCCGAGCGCGTCCGCGCGGCCCGCCGGTCGCGGCTGCCCTCGCAGACGCCGCAGTTCCTGCAGCCCTCACCCCAAGACACCACCCACGACCCCGCCGTCACCCCGGCAAACCAGGGACCAGCCATGCCTCCTGAGTTCAGTTCCGCACCCAGGCCCGCCACGCCGATCTCACCGCCGCGGCGAGGGCAGCGGCCGGGATCGGCGCCCCAGTTCCAAGCAGCCGGTGGGCCGCGTCGACGCGGCGCCACCCCGCCGCCGGCCCGCCCGATCCGCACCGCGTCTGTGCCCCCGCAGTTGCAGTTCCGACCCGCCACGCCGCCGGCACCGCAGCCGTCGTCGCCACCCACGTCGGCGTCCGCGCCTGCCGCGCCGGTGTTCCGGCAGGCACAGCCCGAGCCGCGCATCGGCGACGCCTACCGGCGCACCCAGTCCGTTCCGCCGGCGCTGTTCCGCACGCCGAAACCCGCTCCAAGAGGTGAAGGGAAATGAGTCAGCCCGTCCGGATTCCTGCCGACGTCGATCGCGAGGACCGGGTGATCGGTCCGCTGACGGCGCGGCAGCTGCTCATCCTCGCCATCACTGGGATTGTGCTGTACGGGACGTACACGATCACCCGCGAGTTCGTGCCGCTGGTGGCGTTCCTCATCGTCGCCATCCCGATCGGGGTGACCGCCGCGTTCCTCGCGCTCGGCCAGCGCGACGGCATCACCCTCGACCGGTTGGTGCTGGCGGCGCTGCGGCAGCGGATGAGCCCGCAGCACCGAGTGGCCGCGCCGGAAGGCATCCGCCCGGCCCCCGAGTGGCTGGGCAGACAGGTCACGAATACCAGCAGCAAGAGCCGCGCCCAGGGGAAGGACGGCGGGGACGCCGCGGCGTCGACGGTCTCGCCGGCCGCGCTGCGGCTGCCCGCCGAAGCGGTCACCGATACCGGCGTCATCGACCTCTGCAAGGACGGGGTCGCCGTCGTCGCGGTCTGCTCGACGATCAACTTCGGGCTGCGCACCCCGGGCGAGCAGGAGTCCCTCGTCGCCTCCTTCGGGCGGTATCTGCACTCGCTGACCGCACCCGTGCAGGTGCTCATCCGCGCGGAACGACTGGACCTGTCCGGGCAGATCGCCGAGCTCCGCGAACAGGCCGGCGGCCTGCCGCACCCGGCGCTGGAACAGGCGGCGCGCGAGCACGCCGAGTACCTCGACCAACTCGGCCGCGCCACCGACCTGCTGCGCCGCCAAGTGCTGCTGATCCTGCGCGAACCGCTGCTCACCACGGGCCCGACCGACGGACTCGGCAGCGCCTCGCCACTGGCCGCGTTGACCGCGAAACGCAGGGCCGCCAAGCAGGCCGCCCTGGTCGACGACGCCACCCGGCGGGCCGCCGAAGCCCGGCTGGTCCGCCGGCTCAGCGAGGCGGTCGAGCTGCTGTCCCCCTCGGGGATCGTGGTCACCCCGCTGGACGCCGGACAGGCCACCGCGGTGCTCGCCGCGGCCTGCAACCCCGACAGCGTGATCCCGCCGAACTCCGGTCTCGCCGCCTCGGACGAGGTCATCACCACCGCCCCGGACGACGGCTGGGACGCAGGCGCGTTCGGCCGCGCCGCGTTCCCCACCGACGACGAGTTCGGCGAGGCCGAGGACGCCTGGGATGACGGCTTCGACGACACCGCCGAGGACCCCGACGACTACGTCAACTCCGCGGGGAGGTACCGCTGATGAAGACCAAGGACAAGCGCCGCGGCCGGAAGGCCCAGAGCGTGCAGCCGCCGCTCGGGCGGGCCAGCGCGTTCACTCCGGACGCCATCTCCGTCCGTCCTCGTGCGCTGGAAGTCGGTGGCGAATGGGTCGCGAGCTTCGCCGTCGTCGGCTACCCGCGCGAAGTGCACAACGGGTGGCTTCAGCCGCTGCTGACTTACCCCGGACGGGTCGACGTCTCGCTGCACATCGAGCCGATCGACCCGGTCACCGCGGCCAACCGTCTCAAGAAGCAGCTGTCGAAGCTCGAAAGCGGTCGCCGGCACACCAGTGAGAAGGGCCGGCTGGTCGACCCGCACGTCGAAGCCGCCACCGAGGATGCCTACGACTTGTCCGCACGGGTCGCCCGTGGCGAGGGCAAGCTTTACCGGCTCGGGCTGTACCTGACCGTGCACGCTCCCACCGAGGAGGCCCTCAGCGACGAGGTCGCCGCGATCCGGTCGTTGGCGGCGTCGCTGCTGCTGGACTGCAAACCGACCACGTACCGCAGCATGCAGGGCTGGATCACCAGCCTGCCCATGGGTCTGGACCTCGTCGGCATGCGCCGCACGTTCGACACCAGCGCGCTGTCTGCGGCGTTCCCGTTCACCTCACCGGACCTGCCACCGCCCGACCCGACCTCGGTCGGCGCACCGAGCGGCGTGCTCTACGGCTTCAACGTCGGAAGCCAGGGGTTGGTCCACCATGACCGGTTCGCCCTGGACAACCACAACTCGGTGATCCTCGGCCGCTCCGGCGCGGGCAAGAGCTACCTGGTGAAGCTGGAGTTGTTGCGGTCGTTGTATCGCGGGATCGAGATCCACGTCATCGACCCGGAGGACGAGTACGCCCGGCTGGCCGCCGCGGTCGGCGGAACGTATGTGCACCTCGGTGCCGAGCAGGTCCGGTTGAACCCGATGGACTTGCCGATCCACACCCGCCCGGACGGGCGCCGCACTGCACCGCGCAACGCGCTGATCCGCCGGTCGTTGTTCCTGCACACGGTGATCTCGGTGCTGCTGGGCAGTGAGCTCGAAGCGACCGAACGTGCGGCACTGGACCGGGCTATCACCGCGACCTACCAGCGCGTGGGGATCACCTCGGATCCGCGGACCTGGACCCGCCCGGCGCCGCTGCTGGCCGACCTCGCCGAGGTCCTCGCCGGGACCGGTGACCCCGCCGGGGTGGAACTCGCGGCGCGGCTGCACCCGTATGTCACCGGCGCGTTCTCGGGGCTGTTCTCCGGCCCGACGTCGACCCGTCCGGAGGGACACCTGGTGGTGTTCTCGCTGCGGGATCTCGCCGACGAGCTCAAGCCGATCGGCACGTTGCTGACGCTCGACGCGGTGTGGCGGCAGGTCTCTAACCCGGCCATCCGCAAGCCCAGGCTGGTCGTGGTCGACGAGGCGTGGCTGTTGATGAAGGAGCCCGCGGGCGCGGAGTTCTTGTTCCGGATGGCTAAGGCGTCCCGGAAACAGTGGGCCGGTCTCACGGTGGCCACCCAGGACACCGCGGACGTCCTGGGCTCGGATCTGGGTAAGGCAGTGGTGGCCAACGCCGCGACGCAGATCCTGCTGCGGCAAGCCTCCCAGGCGATCGACGAGATCACCCGCACCTTCGACCTGTCTATGGGTGAGCGCCAGTTCCTGCTCTCCGCGGACCGTGGCCAGGGCCTCCTGTCGACCGGGACGCAGCGCGTGGCATTCCAGTCCATCGCCTCACCGGTCGAGCATCAATTGGTCACGACTGACCCCGCCGAAATCGCCGGGTATTCCGACACCTCGTCGGGAATCGAGAACTCCTTCGTCGAACTCGGCGCGGACGACACCGCGGGAATCGCGGACTCGTTCGACGATGGCAACGCGTCGCAGATCGAACTCGACGCCGCCTAATCGCAGGAATCAATCCGTATACACCGAATCGCACCCAGGGGATACCCATGTCTACGTCATTGCCCATTTCCGCCACCGTTAACCGGCCCACGCGGCTGCTCACGCAAAACAGCGAGATGCGCCAGATTGGCGTGTGGAACTGGTCGCTGCCGGCCTGGGCCGGCCGCTTGGCTGACGGTCGCACTTACAACACCTGTCCGTCGGCCGGAATCTGCGCGCAGGCGTGCTACGCCCGGCACGGCACCTACACCTGGCCGGTCGTCCGCGCCAAGCACCAGGCGAACCTGATGTACGTCCTGGACGACCTGGCCGGCTGGCAGGCCGCCATGGTCGCGGAACTCGGCGCGGCCAAGTTCCGGGGCGCCTGGATCAGAATTCACGACAGCGGCGATTTCTTCTCCGACGCCTACCTTCAGGCATGGCTGGATATTTGCCGGACTCGACCCGACACGAATTTCTACGCCTACACCAAAGAGGTGTCCCGATTCCGGACGCTCGTCGAGCCTGGCCCGCCGCCGAATTTTCTGTGGGTCTACTCGTATGGCGGGACACAGGATGCCGCGTTGAATCCCGCCGTCGACCGGATCGCAGATGTGTTTCCCGACGAGCCTGCGATCGCCGAGGCGGGCTGGGCCTCGCAGGAAGCCAGCGACCTGCTCGCGGTCCTGGGCCCGCGGCTGGTCGGGGTGCCGGCCAACCGCATTCCCGCCTACCTCAAGCGGCTGGCCGGGCGCCGGTTCTCCGCGTGGCAAGCCGAGGTCGACGCCGACCGCGCCGCCCGCCGAGGCCGCCGGCACCTGCGGCTCGTCGTCGACAACACCCGCCCCGACCACAGCCAGCAGCCCACGGCCGAGCCGGCTGACCAGCCGTGGGCGGCTTGACCGCAGCTCGCATCCGTCCCGTCGACCGCTTTGCGTGGGGAGGTCCCCGATGTCCTGGCCAATCACCGCCACACCCCTGTCCGCCCTCATCCCACCGCATATTGAGCAGACCGCGGACGTGCTCGCCTCACCGGTCGGCGACTACCTGCGTGACCCGCTCGGCGCGTTCCAGAACGTGCTGGCGCACCTGCGCGACCTCGCCCTGACCTGGGGCCCGATCGTCGGGCCGGTGCTCGCGGTCGCTGTCACCGCCGCGGTCGTCGCGCGCCGTCGGTGGCGCCGCCGCTACCACCAGCGCCTGATGATCGATGCTCGCCTGATCACCGTGCTCGCGCCGCCGACGGTCGACCCGTCCGGGGCGATCACGGTGTGGTCCAACCTCGTCGGATTGCTGCGGCCGGGGTGGCGGCGTCGCTTCGGCGGGCAGCCGCACCTGAGCTTCGAGCTGACATTCACCGACGACGGCGTGCAGATCCGGCTGTGGGTGCCTGGCCTGGTGCCGCCCGGCATGGTCGAGCGCGCGATCGAGGCCGCCTGGCCCGGCGCGCACACCCGCACCACCCCCGCCAAGCCCCCGATCCCGACCACGACGGCAGCGGGTCGGCGGGTCGAGGCGGTCGGTGGCGAGCTGCGGCTGGCGCGCTCGGAAGCACTGCCGATCCGCACCGAGCACCCGGCCGACCCGATTCGCGCGATGCTCGGCGCACCGGTCGGGCTCGGCCCGCACGAGCGGGCATGCGTGCAGATCCTCGCCCGCCCGGTCGCCGGCCACCGAGTGACCAAAGCCCGCCGCGCCGCCCGGCGGGTGCACGCGGGCGGGTCGGTTCATCTGGTCGGCCGGCTGCTCGACGTCATCACGCCGGGCAAGACCCCGAAGTCGTCGACCAGCACGCGGACGCCGGGCCTGGATCGGCAGACCAGCCTGGAGTACGCCGCCCAGGACCGTGCTGTGGTCGAGAAGCTGCGGGCGAACCAATTCGAGACCCGTATTTGCTACGCCGTGGCCACCACCGTGCCCGAGGACGCCACGTCGGGCGAGGTTCAGGCGGTGCGGGAGGTGCTGCGGGGTCGCGGGCACGCGATCGCCTCGGCGTTCGCCGCCTACTCCGAGCACAACTACTACCGCCGGGTTCGGATCCGTCGAGATCCGGTCGCCGTGCTGGCCGAACGCCGCCTGGGCAAGGGCGACCTGCTCTCGATCCTCGAGCTGGCCGCAATCGCGCACCTGCCGATCGACGAGTCCACCCCCGGCCTGCAGCGGGCCGGCGCGAAGGCCGTGCCGCCCCCGCCGGGTATCGCCACGGCCGGGGAGCAGATCAAGCCCCTGGGGCTGTCGGACTCCGGGCACTCCCGCCCGGTCGGCCTGCACGTCGCCGACGCCCGCCACCACCTGCACATCCTCGGCGCCACCGGTAGCGGCAAGTCGGAGCTGATGGCCCGGATGATCCTGGCCGACGCCGAGGCCGGCCGAGGTGTCGTCGTGGTCGATCCGAAGGGCGACCTCGTGTCGGACATCCTGATGCGCCTGCCCGAGGAGCTCGGCGAGAAGGTCGTGCTGTTCGACGCCGACTCCCGCGCCCGCCCGCCGGTGCTCAACCCGTTGGAGGGAGCGGATAAGGCCCGCGCGGTCGACAACCTGGTCTCGATCTTCTCCCGGATCTACGCCTCGTCGTGGGGGCCGCGCACCGACGACATCCTGCGCGCCGGGCTGCTCACCCTGACCGCGATGCCCGGTACCCCGACGCTGGTCGACCTGCCCAAGCTGTTGACCGTGCCGGCGTTCCGGCAACGGGCCTGCGACCAGATCGATGACGAGGTCCTCAAGGGCTTCTGGTCCTGGTACGACGACCTGTCCGAAGCCAGCCGCGCACAAGTGATCGCGCCGCTGATGAACAAAATCCGCGGCTTCCTGCTGCGCCCGTTCGTCCGCGCCGCCATCGCCGGTGGAACGTCCACTATGGACATGGATGAGGTGCTCAACACCGGTGGGATCTGCCTGGTGCGCATCGCTCGCGACGCGCTAGGGATGGAAACCGCGCGGCTGGTCGGTTCCATCGTCGTGGCCCGCACCTGGCAGGCCGCGACTCGCCGAGCTCGCGTCCCGCAGCGCCAACGCCGCGACTGCGGGCTGTACGTGGACGAGTGCCACAACTTCCTGAACCTGGCCTATCCATTGGAGGACATGCTCGCCGAGGCCCGCGGCTACCGACTCTCCATGGCGTTGGCACACCAGTACCTCGGACAGCTACCGAAGGAGCTCGAAGAGGGCGTCAGCACCAACGCGCGCAGCAAGATCTTCTTCAACGCCTCGCCCGAGGACGCCAAGCGGCTGGCCCGGCACACCATGCCGCGGCTGAGCGATCACGACCTGTCCAATCTCGGCGTGTACCACGTCGCCGCTCGGCTAGTCCTGGGCGGCGAGGAAGCGCCGCCGTTCACCGCGGTTACCGAGAAGCTCCCGCCCGCGATTCCCGGACGCGCCAAGGCAATCCGCAAAGCAGCCAGGGTCAATACCCGCCCGCCCGTCACCAACGCCGACAACGCAACGGGCCGCCCCGGTCAGCCCACTGTAGACCCCCGCCGCGCGGTCTGACCTGTCGGGCCTTGTTCTCCCGCAACGCATGTGGGCTCACCTATCGCGCCCGTTCCGCTCCGGTGATCCCGCATGCGTTGCCTTCACCTTCCCCCATTCCGGCCCAACGACTGGGAGGTGCCGACCCATGATTTCGAATCCCACGCCTCAGAGGGCATTGCGCGGGCACATGCCCCAACGCCCCACGCCACGGGCGGCCACCACCGGGGAGCACCACGCCCAGCTCGCCGGACGGCTCACCCTCCGGGACCGCTGGCTTGCTCGGATGCTGCACGAGCACAAGGTCTTCACCACCCAGCAGATCGTCGAACTCTGCTACCCGACCATGCGCGCGGCCAACCACCGCCTGCTCAACCTGTTCAAGTGGCGCGTCGTCGACCGCTTTCAGCCGTTCGTCAGCTCCGGCACCGCACCGATGCACTACGTGCTCGACATCGCCGGCTCGGTCGCCCTCGCCTACGAGGATGGTCTCGACCCCAAGCAACTGGGCTACCGCCACGAAGACGCCATCGGCATCGCCCACTCCCTGCGCCTCGCACACACCGTGGGCGTCAACGGCGTTTTCACCAGCCTCGTTGCACTCAGCCGACGGCCAGGTGCCCGCGGCCGCCTGACCGCGTGGTGGTCCGAGCTTCGCTGCGGCCGGCTCTTCGGCGACATGGTCCGCCCCGACGCCTACGGCCGTTGGCGCGAAGACGGCCACCAGATCGAGTTCTTCCTCGAATTCGACTTCGGCACCGAGGACCTCGGCAAGCTCGCCCGCAAGCTCCACGGTTACGAAAAGCTCGCCATCGCAACAGGAATCACCACACCCGTCCTGGTGTGGCTGCCCACCAACCGCCGCGAGACCAACGTGCTCACGGCGCTCGCCGACGCCCTGTCCCAGTTGGACCGGCCAGCGCTCGTGCCCGTAGCCACCAGCGCCGCAGATGTCGCTGGCGTGGCTGGCGAGGACAACCCCGCCGTCGCGCGGTGGTTGCCGATCTCCGGTCCGGCGTCGCGACGGCCGGGTCGACTGCGGCTCGTCGAGCTCGCGCGGTTCTGGCCCCACGTCGCACCGCCCACCGCTGTCCAGTCCTCGACATCGGCTCAAGCGCAGCAGGCGCCCGCGGACCTGGCCGCGCCGGACCCGCACCCACCACCCCTACCCACCAGCCACTTCCGGAAGGTGACTCCATGAAGATCGCCGTTGCCGCTGTCGCGGCCATCATCGCTATCCCCATCCTCATCGGGGGTGTCGGCAAAGCCATCGTCAGTGCGCTGTTCGGTACCGGTGGCACCGAGCCGAGCCAGGCCGCGGTCGCCGAGATCCCCAACGACTACCTGTCGCTCTACCGAGCCGCAGCCTCCGTGTGCCCAGGGCTGGACTGGACGATCCTCGCCGCGATCGGCGACGCCGAATCCAAGCACGGCCGCGGATCCGGCGACGGCATCACGGAAGGCGAGAACTACATGGGGGCCGGCGGCCCCATGCAGTTCCTCAAGCCCACCTTCGACGGTGTGATTGCACGCCACACGATCCCGCCCGGTGGCTCGAACCCGCCCTCCCGCTACAACCCGCACGACGCCATCTACGCCGCCGCGTTTTACCTGTGCGATTCCGGCGCACAGAAAGACATCCGCAAGGCGCTCTTCGCCTACAACCATGACGAGGAGTACGTCAACGGCGTTCTGGCTCAGGCAAAACGGTACGGCACCGCCACCGTCGGAACCGGCGACTGCAACAAGATCCAGGCACCCAACCCCGCCGCGATCATGGCAATCAACTTCGCCTGCGGCCAACTCGGCCTGCCCTACGTATGGGGTGGCAACGGACCAGCCGGCGGCCATGCCGGCTTCGACTGCTCTGGCCTCACCAAAGCTGCCTACAACGCCGCCGGCATCAACCTGCCTCGTACCGCGCAGACTCAGTACAACGCGGGTCCACTGGTGCCCGCCGGCCAACCGCTGCTTCCCGGCGACCTGGTCTTCTACGGCACAACCGGCAACGTCCACCACGTCGGCCTGTACATCGGTGCAGGGAAGATGGTGCACGCCCCGACGTTCGGCGAGCCGGTCCAGGTCAGCAACTACCGCTGGAACGGGGATGACTATCTGGCGGCCTCGCGGCCCACGGTCGATTCGCGCTTGTAGCAGAAGAATCGGTGCTCGTCAGCAGCGGACGACTTTCTTTGCAGCACGGGTTAGAGCAACGTACAGGACGCGATCGTCAAAACGTTCCTGTTTCAGCCCTGCCGTCAGCCTGGCCACCTCGACATCAGCGAGTCGCAGGCCGACAACTGGCCATTCACGTCCCTTTGCTTGGTGCACTGTCATTCCGGCGACCACATGTGGCTGGTTCATGCGGCGTGCCAAGGCGAGTAGCCGGTCTAGTTGGACAGCCTCCCCGGCTTCTGGCATGCGACGGAGTTGGCGAGGGCTTCCAAGTAGGCGAAGTACCGCCCTGAGTGCTGTGATCGCTGCCGTAGCCGCTTGCGTGGTTGCCGGTCGGAGTGTTTCAAGTACTGCTCCAAGGAGGGCTCCTTCAGCGCGGACTATGTCTGGCTCAAGACCGAGCAGCGCTGCTGCTTCGTCGGCGTAGATTGCAGCGTGTCCGAAGTGTCCCTGCACGAGCCGGTCCAGCAGAAGCGCGATCGCGGCATCAGTTTGGTTGTCCAATCGGCCGAATGACAAAGGCAGGATGCAGTCGGGGCCTGTCCAGAGGTTGTCCCACCTGTGCGCGAGAACTACGTTGCATTCGGTGGCGTCGTTGGTCACGTCGAGAGCGATCGGTCGGTGTGCTCGCGCCAACTCGGCGATGCCGATCATCGCCGGTGTCTCGAAGCGGAAAGACGCCGAGACGGGGAAAGATTCGAACCCCTCGTGTTCCACAAGTTGGGGAACGAGCTCTGGACGGGCACCACGGAAGTCGTACAGCGCCTGCCAAGGATCACCGATCACAGTGGTACTGATTCTGGCGGACGCCGCGAGACGAACGAGTTCGAGATCGAGCTCGTTTGCATCGAACACCTCGTCGACGATGATCGCTTTCGTGGTAGCGGTAAGGTACTTGGCTACCTCCATGCGCAGTTCGGCGCGTCGAAGAACAGCGGCGATGATCTGACGCACTTCGGTGTGCGTACATCGTCCAGCCGCCAGGTGCTCCTCGAAGTGTCTCTTGGCGCCGATGTTGTAGTCGGGCCTCGTGATCTTGACGCCATGCGATCCGACCGTGGTCCCGTGCAGCACGGCGATCCGCCGGTAGTCCATCTCTTTCGACATCCAGCGGGCCCCGGTCTGCCCTCTCCACGTGTCCAGAACGGTTAGTTCCGTATGGTCGCCCATCCAGGAGATGACCTGCCGTCGCAGGAGAAACGCCAGGATTTCGCAGTGCAGTGTGTCGAGCGTGAGGGCTTGGTGGGGCCAGGAGAGCGCTCCGCTACCCCAGCGGCGACGGATTCGAGCAGCGAGTTCACCGCGCGCCGATCTGGTGAAGCTGAGCGCCAGGATCCTGCGAAGATCGGTGGGAGTGTCGTACCGGATCACGCCAAATCGCTCTGCGGCAACGGTGGTTTTCCCTGATCCTGGTGCTGCCACGATGAACGCGCGGTTCGCCGTGGTCGTCGCGGCGGCGCGCTGTTCAGAGGTCAGCGGCGATCGGGTCGGCATCGTCGTCCTTTGCGGCGGCGTAGAGGAAATCGAACATCTTTGCCACGTGTTCAGGCACCGTGACATGTTCGCCGTCTTCGCTGCGGCGCATGAGTTCGTCTGCGAAGGCGAGCGCGAACTCGGCCTTGCGCTTCTTGCCTGTGGTGGCGAAAAGGGTGTCGATGGCGTCGGGAGTGAAGGGTTCAGGTGGCGTGACGCTGATCTGTGTCAGGGCTTCGCGCACGGCTTCCTCGTTGCCGGGGGTGAAGGCTGGTTCGAGCGTCGGCTGGTTGTAGAAGCCCTGCACGTTCTGGGGATCGCTTTTGCTGAGCCATTGGGGTTGGGTGAAGGTCTCGGGAGGCCGCTTATCGGTGTCGGTGAATATGGCGATGCGGCTGGCAATCTCGTGCCCAGGTGCCGCCAGAAGGTCGACTGGCCAGCGGCCTGGCTTGCAGCCCATCACGGTGATCGTGAGCGCCTCGATGAACCGGCGCTTGAGGTCGTCGGGTCCGGCCCAGAAGCGGCCGAACTGCCGTAGTACCGCCCCCTCGGTGACGCCTTCGGTGATGATCATGCGCTCCGCGAAGAGCGCGGACGACCGGGTCGTGTCAAGGTGCAGCCGTGCCATCCGCAAGGTTCGCTTCTTGTCGTGAATGGGCATGGTGGCCATGACGCGCGAGGCGCGTCGTCCGTCCTGCAGCCGCCGCAGCACGACCAGTTCATCCGGCTTGCACGCCGAGATGATGTCGCCTGCGTGACTGCTGATGATCGTCTGAAGCTCCGGCCGTGCGGAGGTGATTTGCCGCAGGTACCGGGTCAGGCCGTGTTGCAGTTGCGGGTGCAGGTGCGCCTCGGGCTCCTCGATAACGACCGTGACGTGAAACCGATCAGGGAAGAACGCGTCTTCTCGCGATTCCGCCTCAGCTTCGCGTTGGGCGTCCCGTTCTGCTTCAGTGAGTTCATCTGCTCCTTCCTGAGCGCCCGCATCGGCTCCGTCCTCGTCAGCTCCCGCGTCCCCTCCCTCTGGAGCCTCGGCGGACTTGGTCATGTCCGGAATGGCGGCGAGGGTGACGGCGATGTGCAGCAGGTTGACATATCCCAGGCCAGATACTTCGAGTCGCTGGGCGAAAGCTCGGTCGTCGATAGCGCCCAGGAGCAACTCCAGCACCCTGGCGAGGTACGCGTCGTCGACAACCTGCCCCCCGACGAATGCGAACTGGTGGCTGACTCCGGACGACAGCGCGGTGAGGTGACCGCGGACGCGCTGCTCGACGGCCTCGATGAGGCCGGTCTTAGTGAGGGCATCGAGCAGTCTCCTCGCGCGGGAGCGGAGGTCAGCCAAGTTTCGATGGCCGCTGCGGGCTTGTTGCTCCGCGCGGAACAACTCGATCAGGACCTGCGCCTCCCGGCGGGCCAACTCGTCGAGCGGGTTGCGGTACGCCGGCAGGTAGATGAGCCGCAGCGCGTCGAACTCTTCAGGTTCCGAACCAACGGTCTTCGCGCGGACGCGGCCAAGGTTCCGTTCGAGCTGACGGGTCCAAGTCGGTGCCGGCATCGCGAGGTTCTGCAACATCTGCCCGACCGGGCCCTCGTCCGCCTCGGCGCTGAATGCGTACGAGATGTCGATCTGGCGGGGCGGGGCGGTGGCGAGGGTGGCGACAGTGGGTCGAGAGATCTGCGGGAAGCTGTGCGGGTGCGCCAGGTACAACGCGTCCGCCACCGTGCTCTTGCCAGCGTTATTCGCCCCGACCAACAGCGAGAAGCGTCCGGGAAACTCGCAGACGATCTCCTCGTCGCCGGCAGCTCGGAACCCGCGCACAGCCACCCGCTGTAGATACACCCATCCTCCATGCGTTGGGGCCGGCGCCTGAGCGTGGTCGCCAGCGGTTCGGCGATAGCGCGGACGTCAGCCGGCCGTGGTGTCTTGTTCGGTTTCCTTGCCTTCGAGCAGCTTGTACAGGTTGGTCCGGTCCATGCCCAGGGCGCGGGCGACCTGCGCTTTCGGGACCTTGTCCTCGATGGCCGCGGTCATGCGATCGAACCGCACGTCACGGGCCTTCTTGAGCTCGTCGAGTGTCGTGACCCGCTGGGCCTGAAGCGCTGCTTCTTGATCACGGACGCTCTGGAGCCGATCCTGGAGTTCCTTGACCTCGGCAGCACTTTCCCGAAGCAGCTCGAAGTGCTGTTCCTTGTCCACTTCCTGCCTCCTTCCAGGTCGCTCGTGGTGCAGATCGTGTCGACCCGCACTCCATGTTGTATCACGCTGTAGAGGACAACACTCCAGTTCGACATCTGGTGGGTTTCGCGCCGGACCTGGCTGTTCGCACTGCGTCCGGCGCGGGACCCACCAGATTGTGCCAATGCGCCCCTCTTGCCCTGCGGTTTCAATCGCCGAGCCAAGCGTGACGGCCGACCTCGGCGAGTTCCGTTCGGCGCTGCTGCCAGTCCGGCATCCAGAGGTACATCCGCCGTTGTCATGCGCGGCCGTGGGCGCGCGTCCGTTTGGCTGGGTGGCGTGCGCCTGTTCGTGGACGAGCACGTACTCGATGAGCCGCATCGGCAGGCCGAACACGGCCCAGTGCAGCGTCGTCGTTTGCTTCGGCGGCCCCTCGTAGATGCCCTAACGGGCGCCGTCCGAGGTCGCGCACGGCGTAGCTCAGGCCGGCGATGTGGCCGTCCAGTTCGTAGTGGCGCCCTTCGCGGCGCAACCAAGCGAGCCCGACCTGCTGGTACAGCCCGATCACTGCCCGGCGGACCAGCTCTGGCCGCTGCCTCCGCGCGGACAAGACGCCGTCGGACGTGGTCAGAGGCAGCTGTGCGGTGCCCGCGGGCGAGGCGTCGACGAGCTGGAGCCGGTAACGCTGGCCGAGCAGGTCGAACTCCTCGCCGTCGACGAGCTCCTTTACCGCGTGATCCGGGGCCAACCGCGTGGCTCTCTCGACCTTCTCGGCGGATCCATCGACGATGGCTGCCGACAAACCGCGCAACCTGCTCCGGGGTGGCCGTCGGTGGGATCAGCACGGCGCCGCCTCCGGATTGACCTGAATGCCGGTCTTGCGCCGTCGTGGACGGATGGCCACCTCGACCTGCCACTCGGGCGGCAGGTCGAGGGCGGTCAGTGCGGTCAGGAAGGCGTCCGGGCCGGTCATCGCACTCCCTCCTGGTAGTTGATGTGCTCGACCGAACTGGCCACGGTGGCGGCGCCGGTGCGCAGCAACTCGTTCACGCCCTTCGACGTCACGAAGTGGATCGAGCCCGGCACGCCGTAGACCCGGCGGCCGAGTTCTCCAGCGGCACGGGCCACGGCGAGGGCACCGCTGCGCTGTCCTGCCTCGACGATGACGGTCGCCGCGGCGAGAGCAGCCAACAGCCGGCACCGCGCGTGGAACCGGATGCGGGTCGGTCGTGTGCCGATCGGGTACTCGCTGACCAGCAACCCGCCCTGCTCGATCACCGCCTGGTAGAGCCGGGCGTGCTGGTGCGGATGGGTCCGGTCAACCCCGTTGGCGAGCACGACGACCGTCCTGCCGTCTGCGGCCAGTGCGCCGCGGTGCGCTGCTTCGTCAACGCCGAGGCTGCCGCCGCTGAGGACGGTCACCCCGGCACGGGCGAGTTTGTAACTGACGTCCCCCGCGACTGTGTTTCCGCACTCCGTCGACGCGCGGGCGCCCGTGATGGTGACGGCGAGGCTGGTGAGCTCGGCCAACGAACCGCTGCCGCGCACCCAAAGCGCGAGCGGAACGCCGAGGCCGGCTAGGCCGATCCGCCTTCCGAGCGGCCAGTCGCCGTCTTCGGGCTTGAGCAGGCGGGCCGTGCAGTTGTCGAGTGCCCGCAGGTCGTCGTCGATCCGAGCGTCAGGCCGGGTGACCTCGCTGAGCACGGCGGCGGGGGCGGTGCCGCGCCGAATCTGCGCGACGGCGTCGACCGGCCCGTGGACGGCGACGTAGTGGTGAAGGGCGGGCGCGGGTGGTTCGGCCGCGCGCAGAAGGAACAGCCGGGCGTGCAGTTCGTCGTGTGAAGGCATGGTTCAACTCCTCGATGGGCAGGGCTTGCTCGGGTCGGTGGACTCCACAGCTGCGGTTGGCGCTGGTCCGGCTAGGGCTCGGTGCGGTCGTGCAGCGGGATGGGCAGTCAGTGCCCGATCAGCTCGCGCCAGCGCCCATCACCCGTGTGGAGGTGAGCGCCGGAGGCCATGAACCACTTGCCGGGCGGAGCGTCTGCCGGGCGCACGACGTAGCGGCCGTACTGGAACAACAGGTAGACGCTCGGCGCGTCGTCGGAGGGTTCGGAGATCGGGGCGAAGGCTGGCAGCGTCCGGTCTTCCCCAACACCGAGGATGGTGACGTGGCGGACGCGGTAGGACAGGCCCTTGTTGGGGCAGTGGATCGGGCCGGTCAGGACCTCCGCGCGCAGTCCTTTCTGGATCACCGGGACCTCGATGACGCCGTCGCCGACTTCGGGGATCTGGTCGAGTTCCGCGATGCCCCAGGGTGTCTCGGTGTAGGCAGCTAGAAGCCGGTAGGCCGGGACATAGTCGGTGCCATGGCGTACGGTCGCTTTGGCCTCGGCGGGCAGCCGGGTCAGCACCGTCTCGCGTAAGCGACGTGTCCAATCGTGCGCCTCGCTTGGTGCCCGACGATCGTGCCGCTGGCCTGGTACTCGTAGCATTCCAGCAGGCACAGCACGGCGATCGGATGCAGCGTGCGGTCGGTCACCGTTGCGACGTAGTCTGGCGGCTCGCCGTCCTCCTGCTCGACGTCGCGATGGGGTCGGTGCTACTGAAGTGGCTCTGGTCCGCCGCCTCTTGCACGAGAACAGCGTCGCCGTGCAAGATCGCTTCGGGCCTGGCCTGCTTCTGCTTCTGTTCGGGCAGCCATTGTCCAAACTAGCCCGACTGAGACGTGACCAGATCGTCCATGAGGATGGCGAAACTCGGATCGTGCTGGGCGCCGAGCCAGTGGACTTGCCCAGTCCGCTGGACGGTCTCGTGTGCCAATTCGCCGACGACCGGCGCGGGCACGCCGTCCTCGGCCACACCGACCAACCATCCGTTGGCTGTTTCCCGGAGGCGCTCCGGGACGGCCGATCAGCGCCGCCCGCCTCATGACCAGACTTCACCCACTGGGTATCCGGGGCCCGGCTCCGCACGCAGCACTGTCCTCATGGACCTCGCCAGCCAGCTGCCACCAGTCGTGCTCAGCAAGCTGCTCGGCATCCACATCAACACCGCCACATACTGGGCCCACCAGGCCAATAGGTCTGGCGCCGCCTACGCCGCCGACCTAGTACTGCAACGGCAGTTGGTCGTCGTGTGGTAGATCATCGTTGTGGTGGTCGATGTGGTGATGGGGCAGCTGGATCGGGTTCATGATCGGATCGCG
>NZ_JBHVKW010000014.1:86889-106895 GCF_042797905.1 Amycolatopsis sp. NPDC057786 | reverse complement strand
AGGGCCCCTTTGAGACCTTCATCGTCTCAAAGGGGCCCTTCACGACATCCCCACGACCGCGACCAGGGCCGAAGGCTCCCATCACCGCATCAGACGCGGCGAAGGGAGCCTTCACCCCGTCGCCGATCCCGCCCACGACCACGGCACAGCGCCTGGTACTCACCCGGATGTCGCGGGCTACCCTGCACTTCATGCCCGTCCCTGTCGACAAGCCCGCCGCCCGCACCACCGCACGCGGGGAGGCGGCGGGCGTGACGTCGCGGGCGGCCGTCGTGCGAGTGGCCACCGAACTGTTCTCCGCCACCGGCTACCGCGGCACCTCGATCGCCCGCGTCGCGAAGTCCGCCGGGTTGTCCCAATCCGGGCTCCTGCACCATTTTCCCAGCAAGACCGCCCTGCTGACAGCGGTACTCGAAGCGCGCGACGCGGAGGACGCGCGGTTCCTCCGCCAGGGTGGCGATCACCTTCCGCTGAGCTGGGCCGCGTTCTCGGCGATCGAGGCGCTGGTGGCCCGCAACACCACGCGGCCGGAACTGGTGGGGTTGTTCGTGCGCGTCACGGCGGAGGCCACCGACCCGCAGCACCCCGCCCACCAGTGGACGCGGTCGCACTACGCGGCGGTGAACCGGTGGCTGACCGAGGCGATCCACAGTGGACAGAACTCCGGTGAGATCCGGGCCGACGCCCCGGTGGCCACGCTGGTGCGAACGACGATCGCCGTATTGGACGGATTGCAGCAGCAGTGGATGCTCGACCCCGAGACGGTCTCGATGACCGAGGAATTCGGCGCTTTCGTCGACGCCGTCAAGCACCGCTGGTCGTGAACGTGGACCTCACCCTTCATCACCTCCGGTGCTTCCTCGCCGTGGCGGAGGAACGTCATTTCGGCCGCGCCGCGGCCCTGCTGCATCTGAGCCCGTCCGCGGTGAGCGAGCAGATCGCTTCACTCGAACGGCGGCTCGCCCGCCCGCTGTTCCGGCGCACCTCCCGCAGCGTCGAACTGACCGGGCCAGGCCGGGAGCTGGTGCCGCTGGCCCGGCAGGCGATCGCGGCCATGGACGAGGTCCTGGACTGGGCGCGAAAGGGGATCGACGAACCGGCCATCCGGGTCGGGCTGATGGTCTCCAGTCCGCGGTTCCGCGCGATCATGGCGGCGGTCGCGGACGAACTTCCCCAGGTCCGCTGGCAGATCCGGCAGCTGGGCTTCCTCGGCTGCCACGACGCGCTGACCGACGGCGAAGTGGACTGCGCCTTCGTCGCCGAGCTCGGCCGGAACCCGGCTCCCGCGTTCGAATCGGTGCCGTTATGGGAGGAGGGATGCGTGCTGGTGCTGCCCGACAAGCATCCACTGGCCGCTCGGGACTCCGTACGGCTGGCCGAGCTGGCCGGGGAGACCTTCGTGTCGGTCGAGGACGAGAAGGTCGCCGAGCATTGGTATGCGCCGCTCACCTCGGCCGGTTTGGCGCCCCGGCTGCTGCCGATCGCCAGGAACTTCGAAGAGGTGCTCGAACTGTGCGGCGCCGGACAGGGCGTCAACATCGCCGGGGAATCGGCGCCGGCCACCTACCCTCGGCCGGGGCTTTCGTTCGTGCCCATCATCGACTCCCCGCCGGCGACGACCTACCTGTACCTGCGCCGGGAACGCCGCTCCGAAGCGCTCGACCGATTCGTCCGGATCGCCACCGAACTCGGCGGCGCGCCCGCCTGATCGTCCGGATCCGCCGAACGATCGTGCGGACGATCCCGCTGGTGTGTCCCGAGCCGGGCGACCAAGCTTGACGGCATGGCACACCGTTTCACCTCGCCGTCGGAGGCGGTCCGGGTCGACGTCGACGTCGACGTCGTCTTCGCCCGGCGGGACACCGGGGATCTGCTGCTGGACCTCTACCTCCCGGTAAGCGACCGACCGGTCCCGGTGGTGCTGTGGCTGCACGGTGGCGGCTGGTTCACCGGAGACCGCGCGCTGGCGCCCGACCTCGCACGGCACGCCGTCGCCACCGGCTGCGCGATGGCGAGCATCGAATACCGGCTCTCGGCACAGGCGTCGTTCCCCGCCCAACTGCACGACGTGCGCGCCGCCGTCCGGTTCCTGAACGCGCACGCCGGACGATACGGTCTCCGCCCCGGCGCGGTAGCGCTCTGGGGCGCGTCCGCGGGTGGTCACCTGGCGGCGCTCGCCGGACTCACCGGACACCTCACCGAGGTACCGGGCGAGCGGGAAAGGGGCGCCGTACCGGTACGAGCGGTGGCGGCGTCCTATCCCCCGGTCGATCTCGCCGAAGTCGTCGCCGACGCGGAAGCGGCCCACCCCGGACGGGACGGGGCGTCGTCACCGGAGGCCCGGCTGCTCGGCGGGCATCCGGCACGCCTTCCCGAGCAGGCCCGGCAAGCGAGCCCGCTGACCTGGATCAGCTCGTCGGCACCCCCGTTCCAGCTCTCTCACGGCACCGCGGACGTGCTCGTGTCGCCTCGGCAGAGCGAGCGACTGCACACGGCGCTCGTGGCCGTCGGCGTGCCGAGCGAGCTGTACCTCCTCGAGGGCTACCGGCACGGTTTCCTCAACCCACCAGGCCGCCCCGATGTGCCACTCGGCCGGGTGATGGACGACGGCAGGCTGGCGGCGGAGGGCACCGCGCGGGCCGTGCGGCGCGTCTCGTCCGCCGATGGCGAACCGGCCACGTTCGGCTTCTCCGACATCCACGACTTCTTCCGCAAGCACCTCACGACCCGTTCCACGACAGGAGAAACCCGGTGACGACGCCCGATCTGGAGACCATGCACGGACTCGCTCCGGTCATCGACGCCCTGCCCGGCGAACCGGTCCCCTACTACCTCGCCGCCGGCGAGGGTCTCCGGTTCGAAACCGGTGGTCTACTGTGGACGGTCATCGCCCGGACCGCGGACACCGGCGGCCTCTTCGACGCGGCGTTCGTGCTCGGCCCGCGCGGAGCGGAAATCCCGTTCCACAGCCTCGCCGGTCACCAGCGTTCCTTCTACGTCGTCGACGGCAGCGCCCAGTTCTGGTTGCCCGGCGAGAGCCGGATCCTGGTACCCGGCGACTCGGTGCACGTCCCGCCGGGCACTCCGGTGGCCTGCCGCATGCTGAGTCACCTGACCAAGCTGCTGCAGTACTCCGCCCCCGGCGGCGCGCTCGACGAACTCACCGAGGCGGCGAACGTCGAACGGCACATCTATTCCGCCGGCGGTGCCGTGACGGGCGAAGTGCCGCCGGGAGCGACGCCGCACGACCTGCCCCTGGCAGCGGCGAGCGACGCGTGGGACGACACACTTCCCTCGGGCACCGAAGGCTATTTCCTGCGAGCCCGTACCGGTGACCGGCGGGGCTGGCCGGACGCGGTGAACTCGTTCCTGACCAGGGGCCGCAACACCGGGGGCCGGTACTTCGCGGTGAACACTCTCGCCTCCCCACAGCCGTACATCATCCGGCACTTCCACCAGCGGCACACCGAGAACTTCCTGTGCCTATCCGGCCGGATCTGGCTGTGGGTCAACGGCGAGGAAATCCTGCTCACCGGCGGGGACTTCCTGCACGCCCCGCCCGGAACCGTGCACAGCTTCGCCGTCACCGCGCACAACACCCAACTGCTTGGCCTGCTCACCTCGGACATCTTCGAGCCGTTCTTCGACGTGACCGGCGTGCCGACCGACGACCATGTGCACACCGAAGGGCTCATCGACCCGTCGGTGGTGATGGGCGGCATGCGGGCCAACCCGGACCTGGACGTCGTCGTGACCGGTGGCCCGCCCGAGCGGGTCCGGGCCACCGGCATCTGAGCCCCTTTCCGGCCCGTGTCGGTACGTCAGCGGAGGGCGAGCGCGACGAAGCGGGTGTTCTCTCCCGGCCAGAAGTTGTCGTCGCTGACCACGAGAAGGGTGCGTTCGCCCGTGGGCAGAGCCGGCCCCCAGGACATTCCCTCGTAGTTGTCGATCAGCGGCAACGGCAGGTCGCGGAAGTCCAGCAGCAGCTTCTTGCGGACCGGCGTGACGGTGGCGCCTTCCAGTGCGCCGACGTTCTTGATGTTCGTGGCGCCCCGAGTGCTCATCTCGAACAGCTTCACGTGGTAACCGTGCCCGGTGACGAAGCCGCGTTCGATCACCAGGTACCGGGCCGGGTCGGTCGGATGCGCCAAGATCTCCGGGATCCCGGAGTCGGCGAACGAACCGGGCGGGTTCGGCACGGCGAACAACGGCTCCTGCGGATAGGCGTACTGAGCCAGCGGCGTGCCGCCGCGCGTGTGCACCGTGACCCTGGACAGTCCGCCATGGTCCGGTGTGGGCACGGGCCCGTCCTGCAGCAGCGGCGACTCCACCGCACTGGTCAGCAACGCCCCACCGGCCGCGAAGGTGATCGCCTCCAGCACCAGGTTGCGCCGCGGCCCCGTCGCACCGGTGGTGATCCGGTAGTTGTCCGGCAACGGCAACTCGCCCGCATAGGCGCCGTCACGGCCCGCCCGCTGCACAGAGGGCTGGATCACCGGATCCGTCGGCGTGGGTGTGCCGCGTGGCCGATTGCCTTCCTGGCTCCACCAGTACTTCCCGGTCCACGGATCCACCCGGATGTCCTCCGGATCGACCGTCGTCCCGTCCCCTGCCGACGACGGCGGATACACCTGCCCATCCGGCCGCAGGAACGGCTTCGTTCCGGTGAACCGCACGTCGTGCACGCCGGTACCGTCGACGTCGATCTCGGCGGTGTAGAACCGGGCGGCCTGACGATCCGAACGGTCGTCGCTGATCATCACCCACTCGCCGGTGCGCTTGTCGCGGTCGATCCCGGACAATCCGCCGACCGTGGTGCCCCGGAACTCCGAATACTGCGGAATGGCGCGCTCCCCCAGAAAACGCACCTGAGACCACGCCTGGTCGGCAACCGGCGCCGCTGAGGCGGGTGTCCCCGTGACGACGCCAGTGCCTGCCAGCAACCCGGCGACGGCAAGGGCGACAACGCCCCGCGAAGATCGAATGCGCATACCTCGACCTTGCCCAACCGCCCCGCTCGACGGCAGGACCATCCAGGTAGTCCGCCTGACACGATCAGGTGGCCACCGTGCACACATCGGAACGGCGCGAGGAGCCGCCGCGCACCGCCGCACTGTCCACAGTGAACACTCGCGTCAGGGCTGGTAGCGGCACTACGCGAAACGCCGCTCGAACCTGGACGGCCACGACGCCCGGATCATCACGGCGCCGGGACCAGGAACCCGAACACGGCGATCGTGCCGTTGAGGTCCGGCCCTCCGGTGAAGCAGGCGGACAGCCCACCGGTCGCGGGCATGCCCAGTTCGAGCGCGCCCTGGTACCGGTCGTACAGCCCAGCGACCTGGGTGGCGGGCGCCGACCGTTGCACGGGCAGCGTAAGGAACTGCTGGGTGCCGCCGAGCGGGGTGAACCGCAGGACCGCCGATCCCGCGTTGCCCGGAGGCACGTTGAAGTCCGTGACCACGTTGCGCACGAAGAGCACCTGACCCGACGGCACCGGTGTGAGGTCCGCGCATTGGAAGCTGCTCACTCTGATGAGCACCTGACTCGACGCGTAGGGCGTGCCCTGCCACAACGGCGCGACGGCGGCCTGCGGGAAGTTGCCGACGTTCACCGTGGGTGTCCCGGTGAGCCCGACGTTCCAGGCGCCGCTCTGGGCCGCGCTGACCGGTACCGGCTTGTCCGGGCCGTTGGCCACGACCACGTTCTGCGCCGGCGGGCCGCTGGGTTCCGGAGGCGCGGCCGACGCGATGCTGCTGCTCGCGACGACGACCGCGACACCGACGATCACGCCACGTTTGACGATCCTGCTGTACATGCCTTTCTCCTCACAGCCGAGGTCGCGCGGCCTCAAGGCGCGCAAGCGTTCGGGTTGTCGAAATGGCCAGGGGTGGTCGGGAACGCCGGTCCCGTGCCGTGATCCTTCATGTCCGGCTGGTACACCAGCGCCAGCTCGTCGTAGGCCGACGTGCCTTCCGTGGTCACGTCCCCGGCCGCCTGACCGGCGCCCAGCGAGTACGCCCACCGCTGCAGGAACTCCTGATGCGTCGGACTGTGCTGCCGGACGTCGTTGTAGCCGCCGTAGGCCGCGTTGCAGTGCGTGTAGAGGTTGTACGCACCGCCCCAGTCGAGCAGCCGGTCACCGGGGTTCGGCCCGTTGTCGGCCACGTCTGCCTGCAGCACGTCGCGGTCCCAGCCGCCGTAGATCCAGTCGATGCCCTGGTGGTGCTGGTTGTCCGCGACATCGGCGTTGTCGAGATTCGTCATCTCGAACCACGAGCACGGGTCGACGGTGACCGCGTTCTTGCCGTTGCCGAACGTCTGCGGCCACGGGTTCGCGGTGCAGGTCGTCTGCCCCGGTGCGCCGTACGTGCCGCGCGGACGCCAGTCGAGGATGTCCGAACCCAGCGCGCCGGTGTTCGGGTCGACCGACGGTCCGGACGTGGCGCCCTTGCCGCCGTGGAGGTAGTCGACGAGCGAGTCGTTGACACCCCGGTCGTTCGGGTTGGCCGGATCGGTACCGCCCTTGCCGCCCCACAGCACGTCCGCGCCGTCGTCGCCGAAGACGATGTCACCGCCCGAATCCCCGTTGGCCAGATCGTCGCCGAAACCGCCGTGGATCGAGTCGTGGTCGTCGCCGCCGCGGATGCGGTCGTCGCCGCCTTCGAGGTCGCCGCGGTGCGGCATCGCCGGGGCGGTGCCGGATGCGGCGAAGGTGTCGCCGTCGACGTCGTGCTGCAGATCGACCTGCCGCGTGACCGAGCCTGCCAGGAAGCCCTCGTAGTGGATCGCGGGCACCTGGGGGTTGTCGATCACGAAGTGGTTCGACCCGTTCTGGAAGACGTCCACGACACCGCCGCGGTCACCGACCATGGCGTCTTCGCCGCCGGTGCCCCACATGCGATCGCCGCCCAGCTCGCCGTACATGTCGTCGGCGCCGTCACCCGGAGCCGTCGCCGTGCCGGTGTCGCCGTACATCAGGTCGTCGCCGTCCTGGCCGTACAGGGTGTCCTCCCCCGCGTCGCCCCACAGGTTGTCGCCGCCGGAGGCGCCGAGTGCCTCGCAGGTGGCCTGCGTGGTGGTGCAGAAGCGCGTCGATGCGCCGTTGACGCCGTGGCGGACGAACGCCGCGCCTTGCGGGAGGTTCTGCGGGTCGTAACGTTTCGCGTAGACCCGGTTCGTCAGCGGCAGCGAGACCTTCGACAGGTCGTCGCCGAGCGCCACCGGTTTGCCGGTCTGGTCCACGATGTCCCGTACCGCGGTGCCGTTGTCGCCGAGGATGAAGTCGGCGGCGCCGTCACCGTGCACGTCGTCGGCCGTGTCGCGGAAGACCTCCAGCGAACTGCCGCCGATCAGGTCGTCCTGCCCGTTCGGCGCGGAGACGTCGCCGAGGTCGTCCGACGCCGCACCCGGCCACGCCGGCTCCGGTGGGGTGATCGCGATCCCGGCCTCCGCGAGCGTGCGGTCGCCGAACATCGTGTCGTGCCCGCCGTTGCCCTCCGCGTAGTCGTCGTGCGCGCCACCGGACATCTGGTCGTCGCCGTCCTGGCCGAACATCACGTCGACGCCGCCACCACCGGACAACTGGTCACCGCCCGCCACCGATCGCGCCGGCGCGCCGAGGAATCCGTTGCTCCACGAGAGATCCAGCAGCCGCAGCGAACGCTGCGTCCCGAACTTCCCGTCGCTGCCGACGCGGAGCAGGTAAGGCGACGGCGGCGCGATCCGGTCGGTGATCGCGTTGTCGCCGAGCACCACGTCGTCGCCCGTGCCACCGAAGACCACGTCCGCGGTGTCCGGCTGGCCCTGGGTGGTCAGCGCGGTGTCGTCGCCGTGGATCGTCGAGCTGCCGCCGACGAGGTCGTCGTCGCCGTTGTTCCCTTCGATCCAGTCCCGGCCCGGTCCGCCTTCGGCGTGGTCGCCGTCGTTGCCGCCCTTGATCCGGTCGTTGCCGGACTGGCCGAGGATCGCGTCGCAGCCGTTGTCACCGGTGATGTCGTCACCGCCGGAGGTATCCGGCACCGGCGTGTCACCGAGGTCGTACAGCTGGATGCTGCGGTGCGTCATCGGGAGCGCGCCGGGCAGGTCCGTGTCGAACCGGCCCTGGGTGATCGGGCTCTTCGGAAGGCCCGGGTCCCTGGTCACGAGCGCGTTGTCGCCGGTGATCACGTCGGCGTCCTCGCCGCCGGAGATGGTGTCCCCGGTGTCGGGCTGGCCCACGGTGCCCTGGCCGCTTCCCATCTCCACGGCGGACGAACCGCCGACGAGATCGTCCTGCCCGGCGTCGCCGAACAGCTTGTCGGCGTCCGGGCCGCCTTCCGCGTAGTCGTCCCCGGCGTCGCCGTGCACGGTGTCCATTCCGGACTGCGCGTGGACGACGTCCGTGGCGTTGCCGCCGGAAATGATGTCACCGCCGGAGTTCGCCGCGTTCGCGGTGAAGCCGAGGTCGAACAGGACCACGTGCCTGCCCGCCGACAGCCCGCGGCCACGGGTGACCGGGTCGCCGGAGTCCGGGCCACCCGTACCGGTGATCGTGGCGTTGTCACCGGTGATCACGTCGTCGGCGTCGCCGCCGGAGATCGTGTCACCCGCGTCCGGATAACCCGCCGCGTTCTTCGCCGCCGGGTCGCCGGGCGTCTGGTGGCTGCCGCCGATGATGTCGTCGGCCTCGGTCTCGCCGTTCAGGATGTCGGCACCGGGGTTTCCTTCGATGCGGTCCGGATCCTTTCCGCCGGAAACGGTGTCGTTCTCCAACCCGCCGTAGAGCGCGTCGGTGTCCAGACCGCCACCGATGGTGTCGTCTCCGCCCAGCGCGGCATCCGCGCTGGTGGCCAGGTCGAACACCGGCCCGCCGGGCGACGCCGGATCGCCGTTGTCACCGATGATCGTGTCGGTGCCGCCGTCGCCGAACAGCTTGTCGCCGTCGTCGGGCTGTCCCGCCGCCCGTGTGCCGCCGACGATCACGTCACCGGCCAGACCGCCGGAGATCCAGTCCTTCCCGTTGTTGCCCTCGATGGTGTCGGGGTCGTCGCCGCCGAACATCGTGTCGACGCCGTCGTTGCCGTACAGGGTGTCGGTCCCGGTGTCGCCGTAGACGGCGTCGTCGTCCGAGCCGCCCCAGACCTGGTCCGCGTCGCGGCCGCCGTGCAGGACGTCCTTGCCCTTCTCGCCGCACACCAGATCTTCGTTCGCCTCGGCGTCGACATTGTCGTCACCGCCGCCTGCCCGCACGTTTTCCACCCCGGCGCCGCCGATGACACGGTCGTTGCCGTCCAGCGCGTCGTTCACCGTCTCGTCGACCGGGGTCGACGGCAGTGGCGAACCGGCCTTGCACGGTGTCGTCCGCTTGTCGCCGTAGACGTCCGCACCGCCGTCGCCGCCGATGATGTGGTCGCGGCCAAGGCCGCCGACCAGCGTCTTGTGCGACGGGCTCACGCCCTGCGGGAGCGGTGTGTGCGTGACGAAGTAGAGCGGCCCGTAGTCGTCCGTCTTCGCCGGGTCCGGGAATTCCAAAGTGGACGGTTCGGCGATGACGTAGTCGTCGTCCGGCCCGCCGTAGAGGGTGTCCGCCCCGTAGCCGCCGAACAGGATGTCGTTGCCGCCGCCACCGCGGAAGTCGTCCTTCTGCGTCTTCGCCGAGTGGCCGGTGACCCGGTCCTGTCCCTTGCCGCCGAACACCTTGTCGTCACCGGAACCGGTGTCGACGGTGTTGATCGGCCCGCCTGCCGGGCCGCCCGTGGTGTTGGCGTCGTCCGAGCCGTAGCCGTCGATGCCGGGGTCGACCTTGCCCGCGGTGTAGATCTCGTCCGGCCCGGTGCCGCCGGCGAAGCGGTCGCTGCCGTCACCGCCGATGAGGATCGCGCCCGGGGAGACGAACAGCTCCCGCGGAAGCGTCGGCACGTCCTTCAACGGATCGTCGGCCGCGACCCCGAGGGTGTCGTCGCCGCCGTTGCCGAACGCGGTCGACTTGGCGAGGCCGACCTTGATCGTGTCGCCCGCGTCGCCACTCCCGGTCCCGCCCGCCGGATCGGGCAGGATCGCCCAGTTCGGCACGGAGACGGTCGGACCGCCGGTGCCGTCCGCGAGCGGGTCGCCGCCGTCGCGGCCGTCGTTCTTCAGCTCCTTCAAGCCGACCGAGGTCACCGGCGGCGCGCCGAGACTCGAGTCGCCCGCGACGATGTCCTCGCCGTTGCCGACGGTGATGCTGTCGACGCCAGGGCCACCCGCGACGCGCGCCTTCGCTCCGTTTTGGACATAGCTCTTCCGGTCCGCGGCGAGCACGGTCCGGTCGCCGGTGACGATGGTGTCGTCGCCCTTGCCGCCATCGACCCACGAGTTGCCGATACCGGTCTTGATCTGGTCGTTCTTGTCACCGCCGAACACGATCGCGTCCCGGTCGAACTGCGCGGTCGGCGGTGGCGGGCCGTCCTTGGCGGTGTCCTGTTTGGCGTCCCCGATGAACGTCACGCTCATCGGCTTCGCGTAACCGCGGCCGTCCACGACCACCCGCTCGATACTCGCGTTCCGGAACTCGCGCCGGATCCCGAGCATGTCCACGGCCACGCCGGTGAACGCCGGGTTCGCCGGGTTCGCGTAGTCGTGCAGCGACGTGATCTTGACGGTGTCCTTCTCCTGCTTGTTCGACTCGTACGGGTCACCCGCGCCGCCACCGCGCTGGGCGGTGTGGCCGAGCGCGGCCGCGTACACCACGAGTGTCTTGCCGTCACCGCTGAGCCCGCCGAGTTTCGGCGGTGGTGGGGTGCAGTTGGGTGTCGCGGTGAAGTCGAGCAACGTGACGTCGACGATCGTGAAGCTGAACGACACCGAGAACGGCCCGAAGCCGACGGTCACGTAGAGCTTGAGGAAGACATAAAGCCGCCCAGACACGGTGAACAGGCATATCGGGTTGTTCAGCGCCGTTTGCAGGAACTCCGTGATCCGGAACTTCCCGTCGTGGTTGGGGTCGTTCCACAGGAACGAGACCGTGAGGCCCACCCCGCCCTCGATGCCGACGGTGATGATCACCGCCGTGACGGCCGCACCGGCGGCGAGTTCGCCGGTGAACGACACCACCGGGATGGGTTTCCCGTTTTCGGTGGTGTAGAAGAACAGGCTCTGCAGGAACGCCTGCCCCACGGTCGCGAGGTCGAGCTCGCCGGCGCGGGCCGCCTCGAACGCCTTGCGGATGCCGAAGGTGTCGAAGCCCGCGACGATGCGCAGCGTCACCGACGCGGAACCGTGCAAGGTGATCACCACCGGCGGCGGCGCGTACACCGGCCCGAACTGCTGGCGCCAGTCGAAGCCGAGGCGCAGCGGACCGGAGTCGAATTTGACCAGATCCACGTCCCCGCCGAGCAGCACGTTGAACAACGAGGCGGGCTTCTCGAACACCGGGAAGCTGAACCCGGCCGCCGACGCCTGTGTGGTCATCGGGCCGACCGACTTCGGGTTGGAGTTCTTGCCGTTGATCGCGCCGAGGATCGGGGCGAACCCGGTGCCGCCACCGGCGTCCTTCTTCGCGCTGATCAGGCTCTCGGTGTTGTCCGGTGTCACCGTGGTGTCGAGTGCCTTCTGACCGCCGAGTTCGAACGACCCGAGCGGGATGAGGCAGTTGTCGGTGCAGGCCGGGAAGTTGTTGATGAAGTTGACGACCCCGGCGATCGTGTCGACGAACTTCAGGTCCGGGCCGCCGGCGATCGTGCTGAACGCCTTGCCGATCGACACCATCGTGACGTCCCCGCCGCCGGCCAGATGGGACAGGTCCGAAAGCACCGGGATCGGCGCGTACAGCGTCTTGATCACCGGGTCGAGCGGTCCGGTCACCTGCTTGATCTTGTTCACGATCGGGCTGAGGATCTTGCCGAAGATCTCACCGCTGTCGATGGCCACCTTGTCGAAGGCCAGTGTCAGCGGGGAGTTTCCGCCGTCGGCGCTGTTGGTCCCCGGCTTGACGTTGTTCCACGCCCAGTGCAACCGGAAGTTCGCCTGGATGCCGGGGAATCCGGCGTCCTCCCCCGGCCGTGCCTTGAGCAGCCAGTTGATGTCCGCGCTCGCGTGCAGCTTGACGTCGGCGAGCCGGTCCAGCCCGGCGTTCTGCAGATCGGTCAGATGCAGCCTGCCGTTGGTCGGGTCGTCCGGTGCGATCAGGTCGATCTTGAACGCGCCGCCGAACAGCGGCAGGACACCCGCGTCGTTCGCCGGGGCGGCGGCGTGGTCGCAGTCGTCCGCGCTCTTCTGCTTGGTGCAGTTCTCCGCGGTGATGTTGATGAACGCGAGCTGCGCGTTGATCTTGTTCGGCAGCGTGACGTTCAACCCGACCGCGAACTCGGGTTGCGCGGAATCCTTGGTGCTGACGAAGAATCCCTCGCTCCGGCTGATGCCCATGGAAAGGTGCAGCCGCCAGCCGAGCTGGACCTCAGGACCGGCGCCGCCGTCGGCCTTCAACGAGAATCCGGGGATGCCCAGGTCCAGCGGCACGGTCTTCTTGAGACATTCGTGGCCGGACGGCAGCCCGGCACAGTTCAGCAGGTCGCCGCTGAAGTCACCTTGGCTGACGTTCAGGCTGATGCTGACCGCGTCGAGGTCGTTGTAGGAGCAATCGCGCGGCCGCGGGTTCTCGGCCGGGTTCTCCGGCGCTCCACCGATCGAAGCGGCACCGACGTCGGTGAACTTGGCGTCGGTGACGTCCGCGACCAGTTTGAAGGCGCCGCCCTCCTCGCGGAACACCAGGTATCCGGCCGCGTTGGTGACCGGTTCCCATGCGATGTCGAGTGAGTCCGTTGTGGACAGTGCGGTCGGGCCGGTGGTGATCTCGCCGGGGTCGCTCGCCTTGGCCTGTTTCTTCGCACCATCGATCGTCACATAGGACGCGACGACGTAGCGGTAGGTCTTGTCCGCCGCCGTTGCGCCTTCGTGCAGCTTGACCGTCGGCGTGCCGACGGTGCCCAGCGGCGTCTTGCACAGCGTGTCCACGGTGACCGTGTCCGGGTTGAGGCCCGCGGCGGCGAGCTTTCCCCCGAGCTGGTCGTTGACCCAGCCGCGCACCGCGGCCATGTCGGTGAAGTGGCCGTTCGCCGGCAGCTGGTCCAGCGCGTTGTGGATCGCGGTGCGCAGTTTCCCGATGAAGTCCGCGCCCTGCTGGAGGTCGTCACCGAGCAGCGGCAGTTTGCCGCCGAAGCTCGCGGTGTTGAGTGCCTGCTCCACCAGGTTGAGGTAACTGTCGAGGCCGTCGAGCCTGCCGAAGTCGATCAGCTTGGCCGCGAGCGCGTCCGCGAGCAGCGCCGGATCCGGGGTCTCCAACCGCGGATGCCCGTCGATCGCCGCGCCGCCGAGGTTGAAGTAGTCGTCGGCCGCGGTCGCTTTGGGCAGGCGCAAGGCGAAGTTGTTCGACTTGGTGCCGTCGGTGATCACCTTGCTGTAGGTGGCGCCGCCGTCCTCGCTGATGTACAGCGGCAACTTGGCGCACAGGGCCAGCGGCGTACCGCCGTCGAGCCCGCAGCCCACCGCGGTACTCCCGGCGTTGATCGTCGGGCCGACGGCGCCGAGGAAGTCGGTGAAGCTGACCGGCGCGCCGGTGCCGCCTGCCTTGGCCAGGTCGATCGAGTAGGACGCCTTCGCGGTCGCCTTGTCCGCGGATTTGGGGTCGCCGAGTGAGACGCTCAGCGGGCCCAACGTGGTGGCGATGGTGGCGTTCTCCACGGTGGCGTCGAGTTTCACGCCGATCTTCGAGTCGTCGAGCACGCGCAGCGCGTTCGCGTCGGCCGGGCCCGCACCGGGCTGCAGCGGGACGACCAGGCCCATCTTGACCTGACCGCCGACGCCGAGCGAGACCGAACCGTCGCCCTGCACCCCGGCGACCCGCTGGCCGCCGGACGGCAGGCTGAAGTCGAACTGCACCGGTGTGCTGGTGTGGTACGCGCGCTTCCAGTCCAGCCGGATGATCAGCGACGGCGTTCCGCCCGGTTCGGCGTACTCGAACGTCACCGGGACACTGTCCTTGAACCGCGTGTTGATCGTCTGGACGAGGCGTTGCAGGTTGTCGGACGGTGCCGCCTCCAGCAACGAGATCACGTCGTCCAGTTCGGACCTGATCACATACGACGTCGACGGCGAAGGTTGGCTGGCCCACGGTCCGGCAAGAACGAGCGTGTCCGGCGTGACACTGCCGACGACGCCCACCTGGGTACCGGCGACGACCGTGCGGCCGACGAGCGACGGCGGGAAGGCGTTGCCCTTTTCGACGGTGCGCGCGGTGTCCTTCACCGAATTCGGGCCGTAGCTCACGGTCGGGCCGGAGCCGGATTCGTCGGCCCGCAACAGATCCTTGAGCGAACGGCCGACGAGCGGGATCTTGGTGCCGAACACCGCGGCGCCCGACGGCGAGGCGTCACCGAGGGAGGCGTCGAGGGTCTGCAGCGTCTTCAGGAGGATCGAGAAGAGCGCCTTCGGGTTGGCCGGGTCGAAGTCGAAGTTCACCAGTTCGGACAGGTCGCTCGTGCTGAACTGCGGACCGTCGGGACCGGTCGTCTTGGTGAGATCGTTCCAAGTGAATCCCGCGTGCGCGGAGGCGCCCTTCAGGAAGTCGCCCGTACCCGGCGCGCTCGCGTCGACGCCGCCGGCACCGCGGACCCGCACCTGGAAGTCGAGCAGCGCTCCCGGGTCGTGCAGCAGTTTGTCCACGACCGCGCCGAAGGTCAGGTCCCCGAGGTCCTTGAACTTCACCTGCGCCATGTGGTCGTCCGCGCCCGGTGTCCCGGCGCAGTCGGCACCCGCGTTCGGGTGGCAGACGTGCGCCGCGCCCTTCAGTTGCACCTGGAGGAATCCGGCGTTGGCGAACAGGTCGATACCCGCGTCCATCGGGAAATCGGCGGTGAACAGCGACGGAGCGCCGGAAGTGCGCAGCAGCACCCGATCCGGGCCGGTCGGTGTCGCGCCGACGAGGGTCGTGCTGCCGTCCGGGTTCTTCTGTTCGATCGGCGGGTTGTGCACGGTCGGGTTCCGCAGGTCGAGCACGAGGGTGACCGCGGCGTCGTAACTGGGCTTGACCTTCGCGGTGGCGTTGACGGCGTTGGCCTCACCAACGCCGCGGCCGCCGGTCTTCAGCTCGTTGCCGAGCTGGACGATGCCGACATCGCCCTGCATCCCGGAAATCGTGTACGGTGCGTTGGCGGCCGGGATCACCGGCGTCCAGCCCGGCGCCTGCAGGAAGAGCGTGTTCCCGTCGTTGTTCTCGACGGTCGCCCCCGCCGCGCCGGCGACGACGCGCCGTCCCGCGAACTCCCCCGGTTTCCAGCTCTGGTTCTCGTCCTTGAGAGTGGTCTGCGTGTAACCGGTCTTCGCCGGGGTGCCTGCCGGCCCGGACGACGCGGCCGCGGCCGCGTTCAGATCGACGGCCGTCGTGGGGGCCTTGCGGGACAACGTGATCTTGAAGTCGAGCTTGGTCGAACCCGGCGGGAAGTGGACATCGGAGACGCCGATCTTGGCGCCGCCGGGCAGGTTCGCCGCGGTGTTGAGCTTGTCGAGCATCTGCTGCAGTGACACGAACAGCGGTTCACCCGCCTGCGTGGGGTCCTCCGCGGACTTCGTGTTGTCCTGCAAGAACTTCTTGATCGACTCGTTGAGCTGGATCGCGTCGGCGAGGGTGCCCTTGACGAACGGCAGGTCGAGGTTGCCGATCGGATTCGCCGCGTCACCCCATTTCGCGCGCTGGATCGAGGTCAGCGTCGTCGCCAGCTGCGCGAGGCCGGTGGCCAGGTCGCGCGGGGTCAGGTTGAGGAACGGGCCGACGGTGCCGATGCCTTCCGGCGTGATCTGCGGCGACCCGGTGGCGATATCCGGCCAGCTGAGGCCGATCTTGGCGTCGACCGCGGGCAGGTCCAGCGAGAAGGAAGCCGCGGGCGCGGCCGCCAGGTGCAGCGAGCCGTTCAGCGACCCCGCCGGGCTGGCGAAGCCGAAGCTGACCAGACCGGCCAGCGAACCGTTCTGGGCCAGCTCGCCCGCGGTGCCGTCGTTGTTGAGGAACGCCAACCGCCCGTCGTTGTCCGGGTCGTTGATCGTGGCGGCGAAATGCGCCTTCAGGTCCAGAGAAGTGTCGGTCTCGACGAGCTTCACCCCGAGGACACCGATGGCGGCGTTGACGGCCTTGATGGCGTTCGCGTCGGGGAAACCGGCCGAGGCGTCGACGGTGAACGCCGGCGTCGTACCGTCGTTGAGGATGTAGGCCTTGTCATGCGCCTTGTCCCAGATCAAGGTCAGCTTCACCGTGGTGCCGACGGTGAGCCGCACGCCGCCGGTGGAGGAGAACGCCGACTGCGGGGCGTTCCCGCCCTCCCCGATCGGGACCGGGATGGTCAGCGCCTGGTTCTGCAGCACACGGGAGACGGTCAGGGTGAGATCGAGTCGCTTGTCCTCCCCGACGGTGGTCAGCGTGGTCTTGAGCGTCCCGGCCCGGTCGGCCGACAAGGTGATCGGCTGGTCGATGTCCAGGTCGGCGTCGTCGACGGCGGCGGAGAGCTTCTTGGTGCCGGTGTTGAACGCCTCCTGCGCCAGGGTGTCGAACCCGAGCGCGGCGCCGGGGCTGGTCTGCACGGCAGGCAGCGCCTTCGCCAGTTGCCCGATCGTGCCGAGGCCCTTGCTCCAGGTGGCGAAGCTGTTCGAGGGTCCGGCCAACGCGTTGACCAAGGTGCCGACGCCAGGGCTCGCCGCCCGCGCCGGGGCCGGGGTGACCACCACGCCCATCCCGATCGAGACGACGAACGCCGTCGCCAACGCGAGCCACCTGGAACCGGCACGTGAGCCCATCGGGCACCTCCCCGTTCACGGGCGCGCGACGACGCGCCGTTCACTCGGAGAAGGCTGACCAATGGTGAAATCCGCGTGAAGGGCCTGGTCCGCTCAGCGGACTGGTGACTTCCCCGCCATCAATGGGCGGATTCGGTCAACTCGCGACCGGCTTCCAAAGCGGCGGCGTCGACCAGCCTTCGCATCACCGCGAGGTCGCTCGACGGGACGGTCAGCAAACCGATCGCGGCCACGATCCGGCCGTCCGGGCATCGGATCGGCGCCGCGGCACCGTGGGCGACACCGCCGAGCAGCACCCCGGCCACCGCGGCGGAGGACGGCAGCACCGTGCCCGGCGAGACGGCGGGCGTGCTCGCGGAGTGCCCCGAGACCGCCGCGACGACCACGACGTCGGACCCGGCCAGCACGCACACCGCGACGTCGGCCCTCGCCAGTTTCGCCAGCCGGATCGCCGGTCGGCCCACCGCGGTGCGGATCCTCGCGTGCAACCGGCCCCGGCCCTGGACGAGCCTGCCCGCCAGCGGGCCGACGACGTATCCACGGAACAGCCGTTCGACCGCGCCGATCCCGCACATCTGCTCCAGCAGCCGATGGGCCGTCGACTTGGGCAGGCCTGCCCGGTGAGCCGCCTCGGTCAACCCGAGACCCGCGCCGGCGTCGGCGGCGGCGAGCACCTCGAGCAACGCGAACGCGCCCTCGAGTACCGACCGACCGGGCACGCGCGCCATGTCCATCGGAAGACCCCCGACGGTGCCGGTCACCCCGCTCAGATCGTCCGTAAGCATCAGTGACCTCCACCGCGGTCGCCTGCACCGATCGGCTCTTCGTGCCTGAGTTGTCGTCCACCCGCGACCGGGTGTTACGGCGAACGGCGTATCGGCCGGCGCGCGCGGTCGTCCTGCCGCTTCGTGCCACGATCGGGCTAAGCCGAGCGGCTGTCGCGCTCGCGATCGCGGGCCAGGGCGGGGCGGCCCCTTACAGTTCCGGCCATGTCGGAGGACGAACGCGCGCGGGCGCGACGTGTGCTGGCTTTCGCTCTCGACGTGGCGATGCAGATGTTCCGGCAGGGCATCGAGACCGCGGTCGTCGTCCGTACCGTCCGCCGGCTGGCGAACGCGGGCGGCATCGAAGAGCTGCGGATCTCGGTCGGGGTGCGGACGGTGCATCTGCAGTACTGCCCGAGCGGAGGCGGCGAGCCGGTGGTGCTGCTGGGCAGCATCGAAGCGAACGACACCCGCGACATCGGCCGGATGGGCGACCTGGAAGCACTCGCGATCCGCGCCGGCACCGGCGCGATCTCCCCGGACGAGGCCGAACGCGCGATCGGCGAACTCGCCACGGCGGGCCCGACCTGGCCGTGGTACGTCAGCCTCCTCGGCGGGTGCCTCCTCGCGGCGATGATCTGCCTGCAGGCCAACGGCACCGTACTCGCCGCGGTGGTCGCGGCCGCGCTGTTCGTCCTCGCCAACCGCGTCGGCTGGGCGCTCGGCATGATCGGCATCGCCGAGTTCTTCCAGGTCGCGGCCAAAGCGAGCACCGTGCTCGTCGCCGCGATCTCGCTGCTGTCACTCGGCCTGCTCGACGGACACGAGGCCGCGAGCCTCTCGGCGGCCAACCTCGTCCTGCTCCTGCCGATCCTGTCGCTGGTGTCCCTGGTCGAAGACGCCGTCGGCGACTACCACCTGATGGCCGCCGCCCGGATGGTCACGGTCCTGCTGCTCACCGGCGCGATCCTCACCGGCGTCATGGTCGTGGTGTCGGTGGCCAACGACCTCGACATCCTCGGCGAGGCGGGCCGGGTCCATCTCGCCACGCTCCCGCTCGCCCTGGTACCCGCCACGGCGCTGGTCGGCTCGCTGGGCAACGCGATCCTCATGGGCACACCCGCCCGATGGTGGCCGCTCGCCTGCGCCGCCGGGATCGTCACGTCCCTCGTGAACTGGGCAGGACACTCGATCCTCGACCTGGCCACTCCCCTGTCGATCTTCCTCGCGACCACAGTGCTCGGGATCCTGGCAGGCACGGCGGCCCGGACCTTGCGAGTACCGACCGCCGTCGTCACCATCCCCGGACTGACCGGCGCCGTGCTGCCCGGACCCGCGCTGTACCTGAGCCTGTCACAGGTCTTCGCCCAAGTCCCCGGCTCCTGGACCGCCGTGGCCGAAGCCGTCGTATCCACCGCGGCCATCGGCGTCGGCGTCGTACTCGGCCTCCAACTCGCCGCGCTGCACCGCACCGCGAGCCGCACTCCCGAACTGAACTGAGCCGAGCTGTGGAAACAGCGTGGCGTCGTGCAGGAAATCGCAGTGGCCTGACACCGTTGTCCGGCACAGCGCCCGCCGTCCACAAAAGACACAAGATTCGTTCCGCGGCTGTGCCCCGGCGCCCAAGCAGACAGCTTCCACCGGTCGGACTCGGCTAGAGTCCATGGATGGACAGATCCTGGGGGCTTCTTGCCGCTGTCAGCATGGTGCTCGCGGCGTCGGCATGCAGCGGTTCGGAGGAGAGCCCCACCCCGACACCACCACCGTCGTCGTCGAGCAGGCCATCGCCGAGCAAACCGGCCACCAGCAGCACACCACCCACCTTCACCCCGGCGGCTTCCCCCGCGAAGGTGACCGCCGCCTGCCCGTTCCTCGGAGCAGACGAGTTCGCCCAGATCACCGGCACCTCGAATGTCATCGCCCGGGAAGAAGCACCCGGAAAGGCCGAGACCGCACCCGAGTACACCTGCTCCTACGTGACCGGCAATCAATCACCTGAGCTAGCGCCTAAGCTTTACTTCTTCGCCTTCACCAAAGCCGACCCCCGCAAACCGGTGTCCAGCACAGCCGCGAACTGCCCCGGTCCGAGCACGCCGATTCCCGGCGCCGGAGACGCCGCCATGCACTGCGAGCTTGACGATTACTGGACCACACTCGCCATCGCCAAACGCGTCCACGGCGAGACCAGGATGCTGAACCTCCATCTCCCCCATTATCGGGACCCCGTCCTCACCGAGATGGCGAAACTGCTGGGCGACCGACTGTGACCAGCGCCGACTTCAGCCGATGACGGCGTGGAGTGTGCGGTACCGCTGTTTCGCGGTTTCCGCACCCCGGGTGTGGGGGGCGGCCCCGAGGGGGGCCCAACACACCCCCCAACAGGGGGTTGGGCAACCCCCCCCCCCCCCCCCCCCCCCCCGCCCCCCCCCCCCCCCCCCCCCC